>NZ_JBMFSV010000023.1:0-18820 GCF_049967375.1 Fervidicoccus sp.
TAATTATGATCTGACCAGAGAGCGTTAAGCTGATTACCATTTTTAAATATAAGTATTATCTCATCGCTGATAATTCCGCTTCCAAACATCTCATCCGCAATCTTGTAATTTTCTCTTACCATAATGTTTTTATCTTTTAAAAACTCATAGACACCCTTAGTTATTATCATCCAAATTTTAGCACCTTTATCCTTTAAGCTACTAATTTTTTCAAAAAATTCATCATTAATTATTTCCTTATGAGATATCGCAATTAGAACTTCCTTCGATGCTTTAGAAAAAACTTTTTCAATATAATATTGAATTTTACCTTCGTTTAAAAGAAATATCCTGAAAAGAGGCGGGCTCCCTACAGATGCTCTCTCCAGCAAAGGTATAACTTTGGTTTCAACCTCCTCCATTTTTTTACTTATTTCATGCTTTGTTTCATTCCAAACCTCTGCTATATTTACTGGATAAAATATAGAGGGTCTGTCAGAGCTTTTCATCACCCAGCCTTTTTCTATGAGCTTTGAAAGGGACTCGTAAACTTTAGACTGCGGCAGTCCTGTCATAACAGAAAGCTCTTTTGCGGTCAGACCTCCAGAATTAAGGAGACGAAGATATATCTCAATATCTCTTTTTTTCATTCCATATACTTTCAGCAATTTTAGTAAAGGCTCTACTTCGCTTATTATAAACTGAGGCAAATTGCTATTTTCGATCATTTTGCTTTTACCTATTTAATTAATTATGATTTTAAGAAAGAAAAATTTTTACTTTTAAAAATCTCGCCTCTTTAATGCATGAATGAAAGGCTTATAGAAGCTTTATATTCTGTATTCCGCTTTGATAATAGGTGATTAGAAAAGCTTTATGTGTTGTTAAAGATTTGTCCCTAAGAAAAAGATGCTGGATTAGCAACATAAAAAGCTCTTTTATCGCTCAGGAGAACATTAACGCAAAATTTTTCCATAATAAAAATTTCTATCGTTCTGCAAAGATGATCACTAAGCTTAAATAAAAAAGCAATTCCCTAAAAATACCTAAACCTCTATCCTTGCTATAATTAGTAGAGCTTTCAGTTGTAATATCTATTTCTAAAAAAGATTTTGCAATTTTTGTTAACAAAAATTCAATCCATTAGAAATCCTGGTAATTCTTTTATATCTATTATAGGGATCATTATGGTTCCAGGTATGTTCTTATCAGCAAATGCCACATTTTCTCCATTTTCCGTTATTCGGAATGAAATGTAGTGAGACTTTTTGCAGTTATCATTTTCAGCACATTTAACATAATAAAATATGGGAATCCCACGTAATTCGTAAAAGTCCCTTAGTATCGCTATTATTCCAAGCCTTGTTTCATTGTTAGATTCATATCTAATAATATGCATTGTCTGTCCAATTGGAGAAGTTGTTGCACATAAACGAGCAAGATCTGATATGCTTTTTAATTCTATTTCAATCATTTTTTTCTTGCTTATACCTTCACTCATTTTTCATACGCCCTTTAAACTGCTATACTCAACAGTTTTTTATTTTTTTAACACATTTAATCTTCTTTCTCAAGTTTAAAAATTATTAAAAATTTGCTTAACGAATACGCGGCGAAAAATAAGACTCAGAATTGGTGTCATTCTTCACCTTTCAGTAATACCAACCATCATCATTGTCAATTTTTTAATTTCACATTATTCTTTTTTTATGATATATCTCTATTTATTTTTAGCTGAACATAAAATAACTAAAGAAAGTTGTCTGCAATAACTAGCTTTCTAATACTAGCTTGGACCATTTAATATAATTGTTTATAATCATGTAGCTTTTAGAGACAATTTTCTTCTGTTCACATGGCGTTTCATAGATGTTTCCTAAATTATCCTCAGCTACGATTTTTGAGGTTTCCTCTCCGCAGTTTTCTATCTTAACAGAAGCTAATTTATTTCCCAAAGCCATTGATTCGATATCAAGAAAATTTGCCTGTTTTATATTTTTCTGCATCGTTCTTATCGCCCTATCTCCTTCTGTTTCAAATACTATATTCTTACGATAATTTTTAAAGCTATCGTTTTTATTTTATAGCACAAACATGCCAACTATAATACATTCGTTGTTTAGATTAGAGACATGAAAATTGCTCCTTTATCTGTTCTATTAAAAAGTCAGCAGAATTTTTAACTTCTTCGCTCAATTGCTCTCCGAAGTTTAAACTCTTCGGCTGTATTCCTATCAAGAAAATTTTTTCCGCTTTTAACCCAACAGCATCAAATATCAGGCGAATTGGTAACTTGTGTATGCTAATAGAAGTTTTATCGCTAATCCCTTCAGTTATTAAAATAGACCCCGGAGAAGCACCGAAGTCAACAGAGTCAATTATAACGATTACATCAGGCTGAAAGCTAAAAGCTTTGTTATTCAAATTTTCTGGAACGTCCACTGAAACTGTATTTTTGCAGTTTAGTTTATCGCAAATATACGGTCCTACACCATCATCTTCTCTTAGCTCATTTCCAAGACAAATTATCAGGGCTTTTTTTCCATTTAATAAATTTTTTAATTTTTCCTGAATCATCATTACCACAATTTATAATCGAAAAACTTGCTTTTTATGGTAGCAATGAGATTTAAATATTTTTAAGATTTCAATCTTTATTTAAGCTTAGCGATCAGCTTTGCAAGGTAATTAGGGTACTAAACCTTATTGTCCATATGAAGAACAAAACAAGTACAAAGTAGTAGAGCTCTTCCGAGCTTAATTAGGAACTCTAATCTTTCTATCTTCAGTGAAGATGAAAAATATATTTATGAATAGATGCGGAACCTTCGCTTTCCAGGAGAAGAGAGACTAGCTACGTATAATAATCCTTAATTTTTAGCATGTTATCAAACAAAATCTTTATTTACATTTTTTGATAAATTAATAATAAAAAATCAAATATAAAATTAAAAGTAAAAATAAATAACAATTATATTTATATATATTTATCAAATATTTTAGGTAAAAAGAGTTATGATAACAATGACGAATAAACAGTTAATATGCCCTTTCTGCGGATTAGGATGCGCTGTCACATTAAAAATTGATGAGTTTGGAAGGCCCTATGCAGTTGATGCGTTTGAAGGCGACCATGTAAGCAAGGGAAAAGCTTGTCCTAAACCTTTCTCTATTCCTTCATTTTTGAATTCCTCTAACAGATTAGCTCATCCGATGAAAAGAAAAGAAAATGGTTTTGTCGAAATAAGCTGGGGCGATGCGATAAAGGAGATTTCCGAGAGAATAAAAGAGATAACAAAAAGCGATGACCCATCATCTTTGGGTTTTTTGGGCTCAGCAAATTGTACTAACGAAGACAACTACGTTTTTCAAAAATTCGCTAGGGCTATCGGAACTAATAACATTGATCATCACGCCTCTTTTTTTGCTCTATCTGAAATCAATGCTATGTACAAATCTTTAGGAATACCCTCTCTTTCTTCCACATATGAAGAGCTCAAGAAAAAAACTACTGGGCTCTTATCTAGATGGAATAACGATTCCAGAATAAAGGAGATTATTGAACTGCTCAACAAAAGAGTTGAAGATTATCTAAAGGGGTGATGTAAGATGATCGATATCCAGGTTTCTCTTTTAGTTCTGATTCCTGCAATAGGCTCTATCCTCTCCCTTTTTACGAAAAGACCTGAAAAAGTAGCAACTTGGTCCTCGCTTATTGCTTCCCTCTTGAGCATTTTAATCGCCGTATTGACATTTTTGCAAAAAGTTGATTATGAAAAAGTTTACTATTCTTACGGACCTATTGAGATAGGGTGGTACATGGATGCAGCAAGTGCATTAGTAGGTATGCTGATCGCAATTGTAGGTTTCTGCAGTATTATGGAATCGTTGAATTATATTTCGCCGAACAATAAAGAGCACCCGATAACAAGCAAATTCAACAGATACTATTCCCTCATGCTATTGTTTATGTCCTCAGCACTAGGGTTTGTTTTTTCCTCTTCTTTAACGTTTATGATTATATTCTTCGAGCTCACAAGCCTCTGTTCATGGGGATTAATCAGCTTTTATGAAACTGAAGAAGCTAAATCTGCTGGCTTAATAGCATTTACTATCACACATATTGCCGCCTTCGGCTTATATGCTGCTACAGGCATAATATATTATGAAACGGATAGCGTGGATTTAAGAAACCTTTCATCTCTTCCGAGCGGATTAAAGCTAATCTCACTTATTGGTTTATTAATCGCATCATGGGGAAAAGGGGCGCAGTTTCCATTTCACGTTTGGCTGCCAAGGGCAATGAGTGCACCGACTCCCGTAAGTGCTTATTTGCATGCAGCAGCATTAGTAAAGCTAGGTGCATTTCTTGCTATAAGAACCATGATGTGGGCGGGAAGCATTCCTAACAGTGTCGCATACATCTGCGCGATTTTTGCTGTAATAACAATGCTCTATAGCCTAACACTTTATTTCCCTCAAACAGATATAAAGAAACTGCTGGCATATTCTACTATTTCTCAACTATCCTACATATTCACCGGCGTATCTTTGATAGCTATGGGCTCAAAGCTTGCTATCATTGCCTCAGTTCTATACATATTCGCTCACGGGTTTGGAAAAGGGCTATTCTTTTTAACAGCAGGAGCAATTTCTTTGAGTTCAGGAACTAGAGATTTGAGAGAGATAAAGGGTTTAATTAAAAAGCAGAAAGCTTCAGGTATCGGCTTTACAGTAGCTACTGCAACAATAACCGGTGTCCCTCCATTCGGTTGCTTCTGGGGAAAGCTCCTTCTTATTCTTTCAGCAGTTCAATTAGGTAGCATCTTATCATATACTCTCGCAGTTATTATGATAGCAGAGTCATTTGTCGCCTTTATATGGATACTGAGATGGCTTACGAGTTGCGTTTGGGGAGAACCATCGGAGAAAATTGCAAATTCATCGCCGCTAGGACTTCCTACAAAAACTGCACTATATCTGCTTGTAACATTAAGTACAGTTTCTGCATATATTGCTTTACCAGTTCTGCTCTAGTGAAAATAGAAGTAAAAATTTACGCATATGAGGGGAAAAGCTCTCTCATTGATAAAAAAACTTTTGATGTAGTTGATGATTTCCTGCTTAGAAGTATGCACATAGAAGCGGTATACAGCATTTTAAAGCTGATAGGAAAAGTAAAAATAGAAGATTTAGAAGGTATACTAAATGAGGGCGAATTAAGAAATTTAAAATTTTTGAAAGAATGCACCATAAGTGATAGAGAAAAAATTGAAAAAATTAGCTCAATCTTAAAAGAAGAGAAGAAACGTGATTTTCTAATACTGAAAATTTTTTAACAAATATTTTTAGTCAATTACCTTATTTCTGAAATAGGTAGATACCTTACTGAAATATCCTTCCTTTTCTTTGCCTCCGAATGGAGGTCTCTAATTCGAAGAGAGTTGCCCGCAATGAAAAAAACCTCTGTACAGTTGTTACCTGTATGATAATGTGAAGAGAATTGAATAATATCCTTAAAGTCTTCAATAAGCTGCCTAACAAAAACGCTACATCCCTTTCCTTCGCTATAAACCAAAATCATTATTCCTTTGCACTCATGTTCATATAAGTAATGAGAATGTTCAGCGATTACTCCTCTAATTGCATCTTCGACAATTGCAGACCTATCGGTAGAAAGCGCTTTGCTGAGCTTGTCCAGCTTATCTGCGAGACCTTCGTCTATGCTAATCCCAAACCTTTTCTTCCCCATAATTTCACCTTCCATACACTTTTTTTGCAACATTTATGACTATATATATAGCTATCATGCATATCCCCGTCGTTCCTGATGGTGAAAGATTGAAAAACACACCTAAAAACAGCCCTATGATCGCTGAGTATGCTGCTATATTCATACTCAGAGCAATAGCCTCCTTGCTTTTCCTGGCAACTAAGCTCCCCGCGGCCCCTGGTATCAATATAAATACATGTGTGAGGATGAAACCAACTATTTTCATTAGTGTAGCGCTTGTAATGCCTAAAAACAGATAAAAAAAGAACTCGTAGATTTCTGTTCTTAGTCCTGCAAGCTTTGCTTCCTCACCAGTTATTCCTATATAAATGTGCTCCTTATAGGTTAATCCGAAAAAGAGAAGAGTTATCGCTGCCAATACAAAAATCAAGATAGCATCGCTTCTTGTGCTGAGAAGAGGATCGCCTAAAAGTATTGATTCTACGCTTGTCAATAAATAGAAGTGATTCGTTATATAATAAAGGACGATCACGGTTAATGAAGCAGTAGTTCCGATAAAGATTGATGTGTATTTGTTAGGATCACCGCCTCTATGTATCACCAAACCTATCGTAAAAATTAAAATAACATTGAAAATTATAGACCAAACGAGGTTGCTTCCGCTAATCATCATGCTCAGCAAAATTCCCATACTTGCCGAGAGAAGTGCTGAATGAGGTATAGAACCTGCTAAAAAGAGCAGATTTTTAGCTGAAAGGATTGGGCCTATTATTCCATATATCAGAGCAGAGCCAAGAAGTACTGTCATCCAAATAGGATTAAAATAGCTCGGATAAGAAATTGATAATATTATCGCTAATGGTATCGATAATCCTAGCATAGACAAATAAATGTCTTCTATCTTCATTTTAATTCATCCTTATTTTTTGTTTTGCCTTCTGCTTCTCCAGTAATAAAGCAAGACAGTAATTAAAACTATCAAAATTATTGCTATTACTATATATACATATGAACTAGCGGTAGACTCGCTTATACTTGAATTACTCGTATAATTTGAGGTATTGTTATAGCTACTTAATTGAGCTACTATAAATTGAAGCTTACTTAATATACTTCCACCTGTAACAGGAGATGGCACTTCCAGTAGAAATCCTTTTTTATATGTAGTATATATGTTGTATAATGATGAGTCGTATTGTGAATAAGGTGAAACGCTTCCATTTTGTGGTGGAAATGAAACAAGTATAGCTACGGCATTTGCAGTTCCATTCTCTATCATTGAAGTTATCGTATTCACATCCTCCGGAGAAACACTCGCTTCTTCTTCTGTTAGCAAAAGCCTTGTGACATTAAATCCTAGCCAATTGATAGCATATACTGCTTCAGGAGTAGATGCGACAGCTGTTCCCCTATATTTTCCCTCGTATTTTTCTATTAGACTTTCAACTTGATTGGAAATGTTTTCATAATTCTGCATGTAGTATTGTTTGTGAGAAGGATCAATTTCTGAAACCGTCAGAGTTAAGTTGTACAGGAACTTTAAGTAATTATTAGGATCGTAAATTGGCATATGAGGATCTGGCAAACCGTTGTTGGGATTATTGACAAATACTATGCCAGTGATGTTAGGTATAGCAATATAATAGGAATGAAGTAGTCCGCTTTTGAAATAGTTATCTATTTGCACTTCCATGGGTGTATGCAAAGTGCTGATAATAAGTGTTGCGTTTTTCAGAATATCTACATCCTGCGGAGTGAGCGAATAGTCATGAGGATCCACACCAGGCGGAACTATCGAAACTACGGTAAAATAGTTTCCTGTTATCAATTTTACGTCGTCAACTAATGAAGGGAAAGTAGTAACGATGAAACCTTGTGTTTGGTTTTGAGTTTCAGCTAAAGCGGTATTTGGAATCGATAGGCTAAAACCAACAAACAGAAAAACTAAAGTTATGAAAAATAATATTCTCTTCATTTTTCTCACCTGAGCAAAAAATTTTTTAACGTGCACAAAGTTAATAAATTTTATCATAGGGTGTGCACATTGGAAAAAACTGAAAACATTATTTTGAAGAAAGAACAAACATTTGAAAAATATTTGCTAGTAGAGAAAATTAGGTTTTCATACAACAGCGAAAATATTTTTGAAAACTTATCTTTCAGTTTGCCAAAAAAAGGACTAATGCAAGTCGTAGGTCCTAATGGAGCTGGAAAAACTACACTATTTAAATTGCTACTCGGTCTATATAATCCTAAAGAGGGAAAGATCATTGTTAATGGCGAAGATATTACTGGTAACCCTAGACTCGCATCTAAGTACTTTAGTTATGTTCCACAACTCATAATTTCTTCTAAGTCTTTGAACTTTCCAATAAGTGCAAGGGAGTTTTTAGAGTGGGAACTCGCATTTGAAGAGAGATGGCCTAGATTTAAAATTAACAATAACATTACAGACAGAATCAAAAACACACTAAAGTTCGTTAGACTGGAAGAGACCGCTTTTGAAAAAGATATGAGAGAGCTCAGTGGTGGTCAGAAACAAAAAGTCTTTATTGCTAAAGCATTATTAAAAGATAAACCCGTAATGCTCCTCGATGAGCCTTTCTCTTCTATAGACCCAGCAACAAGAATAGATCTCGCTGAAATAATAGTCAAGCTGTCCAGAGAGAAACTCGTCATTATAACGAGCCACGATCCTAATTTGTTAATAAAAAACACCAACTACATGTTACTACTTAGTAGGAATTATTATACTTTTGGAAAGCTTGAAAATGTCTACAAAATAGATGTTTTGAGAAATATATATGGAGGCACAGCAATTGAAGTCGGTGATAAACACTTACATATATGCGATGAAGGATGTAAACCTTAATTTTATTTGATATATTTAATTTGTACTTCTAAAAAATCAAAAGATTTTTCATTCTAGCAAAATTCAAATCAAAATTTAATCTGAAAACTAAAGCTTTTTTTATTTCAAATAGAAAAACTCCGATATATGATTATTTTTCTGACCTCCCCCCGCCCTAAAGGGCGAGGGTTTCAGTTGTAAAATATACAAAAAATTAAAAATTAAAAAACGGGCCCGCGGGGATTTGAACCCCGGACCACCGGCTTACTTCGCCCCGCACAGGCGAAACGATAGCGCTTAGAAGGCCGGCGCCCTATCCTGGCTAGGCTACGGGCCCTTATTATTCTAATATCACTACTAAATATTAAAAGTATTCCCTTTTTAAAATTTTCTTGCATTACGTGCTAGTAAAAACAGCTAAAGATAAGATTTTTACAACTGAAGGCTTGCTTGAAGAGTTTTCAAATTTCATCGCTTATAAATTGAATGGCTTCTATAACTCTTTTATCCAATATTTTTAATTTCTTTAAAACAAATGAAGAAAGATCAAAGATGTTCAATGCTTTTTCAGCTATCAGAGAATCGCTCGATGCAATGATATATTTGCCTTCTAAAGATAGTTTTATTAAAAGCGAATCAGCCATGTTATCGAGATAAAATTTAGTGTTTTTCAATCTTTCAGAAAATAGGGAAGAAGCCTTGCTCAAATACTCTCCACTAAATGGAACTTGTTTGTCCGCCACCAACACAACCTCTTCAGGAGAAATCTCATATAACGATTCTTTGACATATTCCATTACTGTTTCATGAATTTGCCATTCTCTTTTTGATCTTCCTTCTGTTTTTGCGAGATCCCTAATTATTCCGTCTGTGCATCTAAACACAAAATATCCTTCAATAGCTTCGGAAATTGTCGTGACAACATTATAGTAATCTATTGCAATTTTTTTACCCTCAACTTGTGATTCATTGAAGGTCTTTTGTTTAACCATTTTATTGAATTCAAAAGAATGAAAGCACCTCTTAAGGAGTTCTCTCTCTTTAATGCTTAAGAAGTATTTTGAAGATGCTACGTTTATAGCAGTCTCTGATTTAAAATTATTATTCAAAAGAAAAAGATAAGTTTTTATTGCTTCTTTTAGCCTTTTTTCTCCAGGAGCTCTTTCACCATCTTCCATACATCATCAACATTTATTTCTTGCTCACTTGTACACTGGGCATGATCTTTTTTGCCGCCACCCTTGCATCCATAGGATGACAGAGCTTTAATTATTTCAGTTGCATTTAATTTTTCAGAAGATTCTCTTCCTTCGCTTACCTCTATACTTGTTCCCTTTGCATTTTTGAATATCCTTATAACTATGATTTCTCGCATTTCTCGAGTTATCTCTTTAAGTAGCTCAGTAGTAAACTCTTCATCGTCTATTTCATCTTTGTAAACGAATAATCTTATGCCATTTATTACTTCTGCTTTACTCTTTAAGTTTTCTCTAAACACTTCAGAATATATGTCCCTGTATAAGTTAAGTCTGTTCTTCATTTGCTCAAATTCCTGGTTTAATTTCTTCACCCTGTTTAACAATAATGGCGATTCTGTTTCTACTTCCTTTGAGACTTCATTGAGTATTGATTCAAGCTTGCTAGCATAGTTAGTTACTTGGGTACCGCTTACAAACTCAAACCTTATAATTCCGTCTTGAAGCTTCGCAACATTTATAATCTTTATCCCTCCAACCTCACCAGTATTTGAAACATGTGTTCCAAAGCACGCTTCAACATCATGCCCAGGTATTTCTACTATTCTTATCCTCTTAGACATTGGAACGCCGCCTTGATATAAGACAAAGCCGTATCTCTCTTCGGCTTCGTTTTTATCCATGAACTTAGTGATAACAGGCAACCTCTCTAATACTACCTTATTTGCTTCGTCCTCGATCCTTCTTATTGTAGCCGGATCCGGCACTTCATAGTGAGTGACATCAAGTCTAGCCTTTTCTGGTGTCTTTTCTGCGCCAGCCTGCCATACATGTTGACCCAGCACTTTTCTTAATACTCCAAGCAATATATGAGTACTCGTATGATGTCTCATGTTTAGGTATCTTACACTCCAGTCTATTTTTAGCTTACAACTCGATCCAATCAGCTTTTCGGCGTCTTTTTCAATGTTTTTATCAAGATAATGAATGACATGCTCATCGTACTTTTCCACGTTTACTACATTATAGATTTTTCCATCTACTTCTATGCTTCCCTTATCGCTAGACTGTCCACCCCCTAATGGATAGAAAATTGTTTTATCGAGCACAAGCATGTTTTCTTTCGCTGCCAAAATCTTTGCATCGCTTTCTCTTAAATATGGATCTACGTGAAATAAAAGCTCCGTCGGAGGTATGTTATTTAGCCATTCTAACCTAGTTGTGACTTCTTGTTTTTTTCCTAATTTGGGTCTAGAGCTTTCTCTGGCAATCTTTGAATAAAAGTCAAAAGGAACCTCTATGCTTATGTTCTTCTTTTTTGCCTCATTAACTATTAGTTCAGGAGGTATCCCCTGCTCTTTATAGATTTTCTCAAATGTCTCAAAGCTTGGATTAGAAACGACCGTTTGCAATAATTTTGGAATTTTTTCCTTTACAAGTTCATAGAATTTTTTCTGCTCATATTGAACTACGTTTATTATATAATTGTGGAATTCTTTAAGTTTGTAGTTGTCTTGCTTCCAATATTCGATTTGTTTTTCAATAAAATCTGTAAAGTCAATTTCAAGATTTATCAAATAAAGAGTTCTAAGAGCTCTCCTCAAAACTAATCTTGCCAGATACCCTTCTCCTTGATTACTTGGAACGATCCCATCGCCTAACATATAAGCTAATGTTTTGCTGTGGTCTAATATCGTGAAAAGCTTCATGTCGTTTTGCAAGAAGGCCTTAACACTTTCCTCATCAAAACCGCTATGTTTTGATATGTTCTTTATAAACATGGAGACACTTTGTTCAGAAGAAGGATCGAGTAGCCCAACATATCTAAAAGCAGCCTTATAATATTCTTTTGGTGGTTCCTCTAAGCCTAATTTTTTCCTAAATTCGTTAACAAGGTCTCCGTATATTGCATGAAACGCGGTTGGCGTTTTCTGGGTAAACCAAGCAATCCTTTCAATTCCATATCCTGTATCAACTATCTGAAGAGGGATCGGTTCAAGGTTGTTGCCGTTCTTCTTATACTGCATAAACACCAAAGTAGCAGGCTCTAATCCACCTACTGTAACTTCGAAGCTCGGCCCCGCATTCCCTCCTCCTTCCCACCAGGACTCTTTAAATACTAAAAGTTCAGGAGGTATTCCTATTTCTTTAGTGAAGAATTCAAATGAATATCTGACCGTTTCATCTTTCCAGTAAATAAATTTGCCATTCCTTTCATTAAACGCGTGGTGCCCTCCCATTTCAAATAAAGTCAAGTGCCTTCCCATAGTGAGTCCGACGTTATCTATATCTTCTAGCCTAATACACGGCTGACTTACAACTAATGGATTCGCTGGAGGTGGCACTAGACCGCTTGTTACATGTGGTTGAAAAAGGACAATGCTTGCAATTGTGAGGTAGAGATCTTCTCTCCATCTAGCGACCACAGGTCTAGGATCTAAAATTTTGTGCCCTCTTTTTTCAAAGAAAGTCAAGAATGTTTGTCTGGCCTCTCTAACGCTTAATGGTCTTTTAACTGGGATACTATCAAAAAAATATTCTACACATGGTGCGTCCTGGCATGTATCGAATTCGGTGTTAAGAGTCCAAAAATATTCTCCACATTTTTTGCATCTTTTTCTAACAAAGCCGTTTTCCTTAAAAAAGTTAAGCAAATACTCTTCTGGATTTACTTGCACCATATTTAACAGCACCTTTTTTCATATAAACTAAACATAAATTGTTTTTTACTATCTTTAAACTTTTGTACTATCCAATATCTGTGCTCATCAATCCTCAAAATAGCGAAAGGCCTTCCGTATTTATTTGTAAATATACTTTTCATTTGCAAGGGAATTAGAATGATCAGAAACCAACCATTGATAATTGAAAAGAACTTATTGTTTTGATCTAAGATATAATACTCCTTCTATTTGTCTTGGTTAGGAAGCCTACTCCGCCTTTAAAGGCTGATCACTGAGATTTGATTATAGAATAAAAGCCTGGAAATATTTTAAACTTTATTTGTCTTCAAGGATAAGGCTTTCAGTCGTAAATCGAAAAAACTGTCAATCAAAATTAACTCAAAAATATATCTGAATAAAAGTTTATTCTTTAAAAACCATGTAATTTTAATGTATTACTCAAAATTTTCTGTTATCCAAATAATGCTCCTAATCCACTAGATAGCTCCTCTTCGCTTAGCTCCTTTTTCTCTTCCTCAGCCTTCTCTTCCTTCTTTTCCTCCTTCTTCTCCTCCTTCTTTTCTCCTTCAGGAGGTCTCTGTAATTGAACTCCTTCTATTCCCAATTCTTTTGCCTTGTCGCCCATAGCAGCTACAATGCTATATGCCTTAGATGCAGCAACTCTCAAAACATATTCTGCATTATCACTTGTAATGTATCCAATTTCTGCAGATAAGTGCAAAGCCCTTTTATAGCTTTTTATTAAGGATAGCTTAAGCGCTTCAGGCTCAGGATATGCGATCTCTGATGCTAAGCTTATAGCCTGAATGTATGACTGGATTAAGCTATTTCTGTACTCTTCAATGTTTAAGCTCAAAGATTCTGCAGGTAATAGGACACCATCGTCTAGTGCATACTGCAAGCTTAAACCGACTTCCCCAGGAGAAATGCCCAGTCGTTGAAGCATAGATGCGAGATCTGCGCTTATTACATCACCAGGCTTTGCGAGTACTGTCCTTTTTGCAATCCAAATGGTTCCGTTTTGAACTTTTGTGGGAATTTTTAGCTTTCCGAATGCACTTAACAGAGGCCCTGGCTGAAGGTGTGTATCCATGGGCTCGACTGCAATTTCTCTATCAACCTTCATTCCAGCTTTAGCAGGAGCAGGCAATCTCATTCTGTTAATCATTGCCGCTAACATAAATGGGTTCAGTTTTGAAAATACGAATATTTTCTGGTCCTTTATCACTTCTTTCAGTTTTTCTTTTCCTTTAACGTCTGCCTTTTCCAAAGCTATGAGAAATAAGTTGTTTTTTACGCTTTTAATGACAATAGCGTCATCGACTTTATCTCGGAGCATCACCTTGATTTTTTGGATCAAACTTGCAGGTACATCTTTAGCATCAATTATTCCTAGTACAGGGTATTCTTTCATTAATTTAACTAATTCGTTTACTTCCTCTTCCTTCCAACTAGGGACAACTTTCTGTTTTACTATAAGCCTCATTATGCTCACCTCATTCTAATTTTTACTGGAGGTCCCATAGCTTTTTTGAAATATATAGCATCGACATTTGAAAGAGTCTTAAGCTTATTTTCTATTACATTCAGTATTGCAATTGCGTTTTCAGTCAGTTCTTTTAACGTATTATCTTCAGTACCTATTTTTACTTGAATTTGTGGCTGATCTTTTATTCTTACAATTGCTATCTTTTTATATCTTTCCAATATTGATTGAAGATCGCTTCTTGGAGGCAAAGGTATCGGAGCTTTTCCTCTAGGTCCTAGTGCTGGACCCAAAGTTCGACCGACTTGAGACATCAAATCCGTTTGTACAAGAATTACATCGCAGTTTTTTGCAATCTTTTTAGCTTTTTTCTTATCCTTACTTATTTCATCCAAAATTGCTTTATCAATAACCTGTTTGACATTTAGATTCTTTGCCTGAAGTGCCAAATCTCCGTCAGCTACTATACAAATCTCTGGTTCTTTTTTCGGTGCATTAGGCAGAAATACGTTCTCTCTAATCTTAAATTCCGGCTTTTTTGGATCTATTTCTTTAAATGTTATTATCATTTCAATGCTTTGCTTAAAGTTTCTCTTTGGACTTTTTTCCAATACCTCTCTTAAAGCATTTTCTATCTTCTCCGTTAATGTTGTCGCTTGAGCCATAGTAACGTGACACCCTTATTTTTCATAAACTATTTTTTATTTTTCATTTTTAAGTTAAAAACGATGTCTCCTTTTAATGTTCTTCCCAATCCTTTATATAATCTTCTATTATTTTATCATATGTGCCGCTTTCAAGCTCTTTCTGAACATCTTTAGGGTCTTTACCCTCGACTGTGAGACCTATGCTTCTTGCACTCCCTAAAAGCATCTTCACAGCTTTCTTTAGATCTCTTGTAAGTAACTCGTTTTTCATTATTATTGCTACCTCAGCTAAATCTGCTACCTTGATATCGCCAACTTTTTTATGAGCAGGATCGCCGCTGGGCTCTTTTGCTTTAGCTTTCCACAGAAGTAGTTCGGTTACTGTAGGCGGCTTCACTTCTATAATATAATCTTTAACAGAAGGATACAAATATATCGTTATCTTTACTTCCTTCTCTTTTAAAGCACCTATCCTCTTATTTATTTTTTCAGCTATTTCATCTACATTAAAACCATATTTTTTAGCTTCTTCTAAATCTTTCTGAGAAACGTTTCCTGTTTTTACGCTTAAATTTATAATTTTAACTTCACTCATTTTATTCCACCTTCTTTACCGGTTTTACAAACTCACCCGGAATAGTTACTTTGAGCGGATATGCGGATTCTAAAATATTTAGAACCACTTCTTGCTTGACTTTATCTATTTCAATTACCTGCGCTTTTATGCCCTGGAATGGACCTGCTATAACTTCTACGGTATCTCCGGGATTTAAAGTTTCGATTGTCGCTTTTGGCTTGATCATTCTTTCTACATCTTCAACTGTAAGTGTTCCATAAACTCTCTTTCTTAAATGTTGCATATCCTTAATTACAGCTTCAACCGCACTCGATTTTTGGCTTTCTAATACCAAATACCCCTTTAACTTTGGAGGCAAAATTATTGAATAAATGGGAGAATGCGAAAGAGCAATTTTCCTCTCAAGAAGCAATGCTACATTTAGCTCCTGTCTAGAAACTGTTCTGATTAAATAAAATGAACTTTTCTTCTCGGCTGGCTTCTCACCATTATTTATTTTTTCGTTATTTTCCATTTTTTTTCACCTTATCGCTGGAAGAACAACAGTTACCATAATGTGAATTATGTATGCGATGGTTCCAACTAGAGTAAACCCTATTATATTTAACTTTAACAGCAAATTAAATTCTTCTTTATCGGGTCTTCTAGACAGTTTCAGTATTTTTCGCCACATTGACAGCATTTCCTTAATTTTGCTTTCCTCTTTGCTTTCGCTTTTCATCTTTTTACACCAAACTAATAGAGTAAAAACAAAACTATAACCAGAGATCCCGCGCGTTTTTCCTATTTACAGATTTTTTATTAGGTGCCGCGGCCGGGATTTGAACCCGGGTCACGGGCTCGAAAGGCCCGCATACTTGACCGGGCTATACTACCGCGGCTCACTCTAAATTTTTTTAATTGAGGGTTTATAACTCTAACATCTTTTTTAAACTTAAAATTTCTTTCGCTAGTGCCAATTTATAAAAGTTAATTTTAGAGAGCTTTCATTTTATGATAATTTTTTGTCCTATATTTTCACACGATTTTTCTTTTTTATTAAAAAATAGAGTAGCAAATAAATTATCACAACTACGGCTACTATTTGACCGAAGTCGAGAGAAATGACAGAATATCCTCCGTGAATTTCAATGATGAATAAAGGATAAATCTTAATATTTTCAGGAAATGAGAAAATAAAAATATAATTGAGAAAAATGAAGAGGATTCCTAAGAATGTTATTATTGTAAGAAAAATTTTCTCGTATTTTTGCCCTGAAGGCTGAAATATTATAGCTAATATAAAAGCTAAAAACACGAGAAATATAAGAGGTTGTAAAAACAGCAAACAGTTCACCTTTTTACAACTACATTGGTTTCATTGTTAATGCGGCGGCCGGGATTTGAACCCGGGATCACCGGCTTGGGAGGCCGACGTCCTAGTCCAGGCTAGACGACCGCCGCTCTACTTTTCTTTTTTTCTTTGATCCCCTTTTTAAATCTTACAAACAAAGATCTTGTCAAGTACGGCGTGAATAAAAAGTTTATCTCTTTCAGACCATTTGCGAAACCAAAAAGAAAGGCAATTAACCAGAAAAAGAAGAGTGAACTGTTATTCATTGATCATGAAAATTGAAAAAATGCGAATTTAAAATGCCATAAAGCTCAGCATTTCCGGCTCTCTTCATATAATTGTCGAGAGACCCTCTTCTCATCATTGCTTTAGACAGCCAATTATAATTTATATATCAACAGTTATTTTTAACTTCCAAAGATCTGATTCTCTTGTTACGTTTATTTGCGAATAAGTTGGAGCTTTAACATGTGTTCTTGATTCATGTTTCCTTTCATTATAGCGTTCTCCATATGCAACTCCATTTACTAAATATTCTTCATTAAATTTTTCAATTTTTTCAACCTTTATTTCCCTTGCTAAAAAACCTTCAGCATCAAACAAATATAGAAATTCTTCGACCCATCTGTAAAGTAAGTTTTCTAAATCAAAACCGTTTACTTTTAATTCTTTTTTTTCTTTTATATCTATTTGCGACGGATTTGTCATTATTTCCATCAAACCTTTAGCAATATATTCAAAAGCTCTTTCAAGAGTTTTCCCTCTCGCGACAATAATCACATCAGAAGTATGCTCCTCAAAGGAATAACCTTCGCCTTCCATCTTTATCACGCATTAAATTTTTATTTTAATATAAAATGCAAAAATTTTTCATTATTATCAAATATATTTCTCTAGATGGCATATTATTCTATCTGCAACCATCCATGCATCCATGATGAAGTCTTTTTTTAATGAAATAGACCTCCATGCTACCATTTTTGTATCTTTACTGAAATCGCCGTGGGGAAATCCTCCGATTAAAAAAGAACACGGAGGAAAGTAAAACTTTTCTAGTTCATTATATTCCACTTTTTCAGCTTTTTCATGCAACAAGATTGGCTTTTCTATATTTTTTTCTTTTAAGTATTCACTAAGCTTAACATTTTTTCTCAGAATAAGCAATGCCTCTCCACTTCTCGGCACTTTTTTGTATTTGTACAGATTTTGGATGAGGGATACGAACTGAAAGTAGTTTTTAGGAATTCTTGTTATTGGGTTAACTTCAATAATATCATTATTTATTGTGTGAATGAACACCTTCAATTTTCCCTTTAAGTTTAAGTAAGAATATTGCGTTGCTAGAAGAAATTGATGGATTATATCGGGTCTTCCCCTTTTTTCTTTTTCTTTTAAAACTTTCATCTCTTCATAGAATAGGCTTTTATCTAATATAAGATATTTTGGTTCTATATTAAATCTCCTAGATAGAATAACAGCTTTTTTCGAATTAACGAGCTCTTTTGGTAATGGCTCTAAGGAGCTTTCAACCAAGCCTATTATATACAATGGTCCTCCAAATTTTTTTTCTTCATGCTTGTTTATAATTGATGACGCCTCCATTTATTTCAATGATTCTTCGTCTAGCCCTCTACTCTCTAGAAAACATTAATCGTGTTCCGAATATACATTCACAAGCTATATATAAAAAGCTTATTTCATGTGCCTTTATATTAAACTTAGATTGGTAACTAATAAAAAATTAAATATTATAAATTATTAAAAAATTAAAAGGTGTTCAATATGGTATGTAAACCAATTATTATGGTTCACGGTGGCGCTGGAAGCTGGAGTAAAATACCTAAAGAAACGAAAATTTCTGCACAGCAGGCTTTAAAAGATGCCGTAACTTTTGGTATGGAAATCCTAAAACGCGAAAAAAGTGCAGTTGAAGCAGTAGCTGAAGCTATAAGAATTTTAGAGGATTCAGGAAGCCTAAATGCCGGATTAGGTTCTGTAACAAACTCTGAAGGCTATATGGAATTGGATGCGGGAATAATGGATGGGAAAAAAATGGATGCAGGTGCCGTTGCTGCGATTAGAGGAATTAGAAATCCTATACTTGTCGCCATGAAGGTTATGAGAGAAACCCCACATGTAATTCTAGTCGGAGAAGGGGCACAGAAGTTCGCTTTAAGTAAAGGTTTTAAAATAGATGAAAGAATCAATGTTAAAAAAGATGTAAAAGACATTAGCATTAACATTGAAAAAAGATCGAATTGGATCCATGATACCGTAGGAGCAATCGCTATTAGTTCGGATTGCGACACTGCAGCGGGGGCAAGCACCGGAGG
>NZ_JBMFSV010000024.1:0-18363 GCF_049967375.1 Fervidicoccus sp.
CCTTCAGCTGCGGAGGAAGGATGCTGATATCGCTTATATCGTTTGAGATGCTCTTCAACTTGTCGAGCACCTTGTAATAAACTGCCTCTTCCATGAGCCTTTGGAGCTCTGCTCTTTGAATGTAAACCATTCCACCGCTTATAAGCTGGTTGGAGAACCTCCACTTCTCATCGCCTTCCAGCCTCTTCCCAAGCCTCATATAGTCAAAAATTGTTATGGAAAAGGTAAAAGATTTTCTCTGATCCCCTCTGCTCAGCTTTCTTATCGGAATGACCAGAGGTTCTGCTAAAAATCTCACGCCGATCTTCAGATAATCTCTTGCAATCTTAATCATCGTCTCCTCATCAAACCCGTTGAGCTCCTCTCCGAAAGACTTAGCTATCGATATTGAGAATCTGTTCATAAGCCAGTTGTCCTTCACAGATGAAGTGACGATCATAGCGCTGTAAAGGGAAACCGCCTCCCTTTTCAGATTCTTCTCATCCCTTTCGAAGCTGTATGACTCTTTCTCAATTACAGAGGAGATTATCTCTCTTATCCTCGGAATGGCTCCGTGCATTTCTATTATATCTATTAAGCTCATTCCCTGCGGGATCCCCTCATACGACCTGAGATATCCTATAGGATCGTCGAGAAGGAAGGAGTACCTGAGCAGCCTGAAAATAGATCTTCCTGAAGGCATGTCATTCATCGCTTAAAGCCATTCATAAATGCCGTATGTTAGGAAATTTCAAGGGATCATATAAATTTAGTTCTCCCTCTAAAAAACCTTTTTTCTTTTTAAAAATAAAGGAAATGCATATAGAAAAAGCTAGAGCAGCAGGATCTCGCGCTTCTTTTCAAACACCTCTGATCTGAACGGAGAGGATGAGGCCCCAATGTTTCTTGACTTTAGAGCGCCCGCAGTGACCGCAAGCTCCAAGCTCTCTTCTACGCTTCTAGTCTCTATTAGGGCGCAATTGAATACAGCATCGAACGCGTCGCCCGCTCCAGTGGTGTCCACATACTCCACCTTTTTCAGGATTCTAGAAGTTCTTTTGCCCTCGTAGAATGCTTCTGCCCCCCTTTCGCCTAGCTTCAATGCCACGATCGTCTTCCAGCTCATATCGTAGAGGAAATCTGCAAACCCATATCCCCAAACATTCCTTGCGAATTTTTCATTGAGGAAAAGAACGTCTACAAGCCCCGTGAATTCGCCAATCACTTTTTCATACTCTCTGCTTTCTGTCCCCGGATCGAGAGAAAAGATGGGGCTCTTTAGAACACGCTTCTCCTTAATCTTTTTAATTGCGCCGAGAGCAACGGAGCTCTTTACGCTTGAAAAATGGACGACATCAACCGAATTTATTTTTTCAACCGAGCGAGCTATGTAATCATCATCCAGCAAGTTATTGACCCCCCTGTATGAGATGATCCTCCTCTGCTCGTTTGGGAGGTGTATTATGTTCGAAACTCCCGGGGAGCCCTCTTCTACAATCTTTACATTATCGATCTTAACCCCGTTTTCGATCAGGTATCTGAAAAATCCCAGCGATGAGAAGATGGGTGTAGTTATGCCGATTAAGTAGGAGGTGTGTCCAAACCTTGAAGCTGCCACAGAATAATTCAGCGCGCCTCCTCCCGCCCCTATGAAGAGGCTTTTCGCCTTTACGGAATCATCTTCAGCGGGAAGCTCAGGCACGCTCGAAATTATGTCGATGTTCAGATTTCCTACCGAAACATGCACTCCGAACTTTCCAGAACTGCCGGATTTTAAAAAACTCTTCATTACTCTTCACTAAAGCCGCATCTTATCTTTGAGGAGGAGCGAAGGATAGAAGCTCCTCTTCCCGCTGTTTCTCTTGAGCTCATCCCACTCGCTCAGTATTTTTACAGCCTCGTCTGCGACCTTCACAGCATCATCGACTCCAGCATTCGGCACGAACTCGTTAGTCACTCTATTTGCTATCACGGCGCATATCGAAGAGGCCCTAGCTCCGTATATGTTTGCCATCGTGAATATCGTGGATGCCTCCATTTCGAAGTTCAATACGTTGAGCGATTTGAGCTCTGAAATTATCGACTTCGCCCAAGAGTTCATGAAGTTTTTATAACCAGGCCTTCCCTGCCCTAGGTAGAAGCTGTCGGTAGACGCAGTTATCCCAACCCAATACCTCTTATTTAGGCTTTCCGCTGCCTCTACTAAAGCCAAAAGAACCTCATAGCTTGATACCGCTGGGTACTCAGGAATAGCATACTGCTTGCTCGTTCCATCAAGCCTCACAGCTCCGCTCGATATGATGAGGTCCCCGATCTCTATCTCTTCCTTTATCGCTCCAGTGGTCCCCACTCTGATGAATGTGTCTGCCCCCGCTCTGAGCAGCTCCTCTATAGCAATAGCTGCGCTCGGACCGCCTATGCCTGTAGATGTCACTGAGATTTCAGCCCCCTTGTATTTTCCGCTGTATGTTACATACTCCCTGTGCCTTGCTATAAACCTCCACTCATCCCAGGTCTTCGCAATTAATTCCGACCTCTCAGGATCTCCAGGCAAAAGAACATATCTGGCGACATCTCCCTGGGATATGCCCAGATGATAGAGCTTTCTTCCATCGGTCGTAGGAGAATCCGCCTTAATTTTTCCCCCCTCCAAAGAATTCACCTCCTCGTTTTATAAGTTTCCTTTTTGAACATATTTCCTATTTGATAGTAGACGTTCACTTCCTCAATTGCATCCTTAGGCAGCTTTGTGTAGTATAAGAGCGCTCCTCTGGGCTCCAGCTCCTTGTTTTTGTCTATCGTCTCAGTTATCTGCTTCTTCAAATATCTCTGCTCTTGGCTTATTTGATCGAGAGGAGTTACCGTTATGTAGTATACAAGCTCAATCTTCCATACTATGATCTTGTCGCTTCCTGCATTGACGATTTTTAAGAAACCCTTATCGCTGAGCTCGATATTAAGCAAAAGCTTCACCTTCTTTTCGCTCAATTACGGCTGAAAAAGCCATAGGATCAAGAGTGAAAACCAACTAATAATTCTTTGCGATCTATTATTATTAAAAATTTTCCACAAGCTGAATTCATAATTTTTCGAGGATAGACTTGAGCTCAAACAGATCCTCAACTACATAGTCAGCTCCAGCCCTCAAGAGCTCCTCTCCGGACTTGCACCCATTTATCGTTATCCCTATGCTTATGCACCCGTTCTTTGGACCTGCAGATACATCATCCACATAGTCTCCTACCAAAATGCACTTACTGAAGCCTCTATGGTTGTTTATTATCTTTCTGACGGCGTCATCTTTAAGGAAGGGCTTATCACTATCGTAAATTTTCAGCGTATAGACCTCGCTGACGTATTTCGAAAGAGAGAAGTACTCAAGCTCCTTCAAGACCTCATCCCCATCTACCCCTCTTCCTGAGAGGACCACGACTATACCCCTTTCATTCAAGAACCTCAAGAGCTCCTCGGCTCCATCTATTGGCTTTATTTCGCTCCTGTCTTTAGCATAGTACATCTCTTTGAAATCCTTCCAAAAATCTTTAGGATAATTCTTGTAGTTATCTAAAGAGTTCGTGCAGAACTTTTCGTAGAAATCCTCAAAACTGATATCTTCATTGAAGTACTTCTTTAAAAGCTGGCTATATACTCTGTAGAATACCTTTAAGCTGTCTATAAGGGTCATATCAAGGTCCAAAATGTAGAGAGTTTTCTGCATTAAAATTTTACCTCTAAACCCTTATCCTTCAGAGCGAACATGAAAAATTACACATCTTCTTTTAGGTGTTATTTCCTATTAAAGCTTATTTGATCAGCTTGCAATGTGATGATGATCAGCCCCGACCACAAAGCAATAGAGTTCTCTGTGCGATCAAGAAGGATCCATTCACTTTCCAATCTTCTTCAAGAAAAAGTGTTCATGAATAGATGCGGGAAAGACGCTACACTTCAGAGCGTAGATAATGTGAGCACTAAAGCACAATGTCCATGAAGTCTACAGGCAGGGGCTTGTTTTTGCTCACGTATTCATCATACTTCGAGGAGAGGAATTCCATAAAAGTTGGGCACATGTCGAACTTCCCATCCCTGTCGCATGTCTTTCCGAGCCTTATGAAGCACTTTTGGGTTTTCTTGTCAAAGTAGGGGCATAGCTTGTGATGCTTTTTCGCCGATTTAATCATTTTTTGGATCCATTTGTCCTTTTCACTTGACCCTTGCGCATCCTTGCTTCCAGAAAAATCGATCACTTTGAACCACCTCAAACGATCAAAAATTTTAATATCTAAGTCTTTTATTAATGTTAGCAGTAGTCAGTTATATATTTTAACCCTACTGGAAAAGCCTGATGATGAGGCTTTCAAGGTTCGAGGCAAATCTGTCGATGAGTTCCGAACCCGCGTCTGAAGAAGAGGTGGTTTGCAATTCCCTGTCCTTTCTTTAAAAATGGTATGTGCTACAGTCCCCTCCTCCCGGAGCCGAGGGCTGATATCGTAAAGAAAGGCATTTGCGACGGAGACGAGCTCTCCTATTCAAGGTGCAAGTACTATACGAAGGTATTGAAGGATGAGGGAAAGAACGAGGAGTATCTAATTCAAAAGTACAGACCTGATCCTATGCTTAACATGGTCTCATACGAGCCCAAATCGGGCTGTGAGTTCTTTAAAGTTGTGAAGAGCAAAAACGGCTATGTCGTATTCTGCGATGCCCTTCAAAGATATTTGACAAAGCATGAAATAGAGCTCTGCATGAAAGATTTTGAGAGGTGCCCAATTAGGAGGGTTCTAAGTTTAAGGGTCTAAAAATTACTCTTCTCCTTGTTCCTCAAAGAGACTATGCTTGATTCTATATCGCTTATTGCAGTATTGACCATTTTATTTATATAAGGAAGGACTGTCTTCTGTGAGGAGTAAACCCTCAGCTTCATCAATTCGTTTAATGCATCTTGCATAGCATAAATGGCCAGCATCTCCTTGGTTTTTACGACCAGATTTTTAACAATGTTCAGCTTCATTATGGCTACATCTAAAAGCTCTTTTGAGTTCACAAAAATGTTGTCGCTAGAAACGCTTCGGGACGCTCTTGGCTCCACATTCTTTAAAGCGTTCTCTAGTAAATCGAGATAGTAGTCTATTTTTGCCTCAATTTTCAACAGCTCATACCTTTCTTCAAATATCTCCTGCAAATTGCTCCCCTACTATTTTTTTATGAAATAAAGAATACTTAAAAGGGAAACCCCAAGCTCAAATTACAACTGAAATCCTCGCAATTTTATAGAAGGGATGAAGGTTTATAAGATTTGGTAGCGCTCTAAATGGACCTCTCGCCCTCTAGAGTGTGAGGAGATCAGAACGGATCTGGCATTTTTTAGTGCGGAGAAACTGATTTTTGAGAAAAAATCAGGTTTAATAACTAGCCATTTGCAATTTTTAGTTAAAAATATTATCAATAAAAGGTTTATTTGAATCAGTTGAGCAGGTGTTGCTTGATTTGAGCAAAAGTCAGAAGTCAGTTAAAACCGGTGCATCATTCATCGAAAAGCTATACTCTCACAAAACTTTAATATCTCTTGCGATAGTAATCGCAATCTCTGCGGCTGCTTTTTACATAAGAATGCTCAGGGTCTTCAAATATGGCTACATGCTGGATGAAGCAGATCCTTTTATTGCATACTACGCGACTAACTATATGGTTCAGCACGGGATATCTTCATGGTACTCTCTAACACAGAGCAATCCCGCCATGCAGATATTTTGGTACCCATGGGGAAGGGACTTGGCATATTCTGACTACCCGCTCTTTATGATGCTCGCCGCTCTTACATATCCCATAGGGAAGCTATTTGGCCTGAGCGTTATGCAGTGGGTAGTTATACAGCCTCCTATTGCCGGCGCGCTTATAGCTCTGTTTTCATACCTGCTTGTAAGAGAGGTCACAGGCGAGATGGCAGGGATCATCTCAGCATTCATGGCAGCTGTTCTCCCAGGAATGCTCGACAGGACAATTGCAGGATTTTTTGTAAAGCTCGGAATGGTTCAACCTCTGATAGTGCTGGCATTTCTATTCCTCGTGCTTATGTTTAAGGAAGGAGAATTAAAGCGAAAAATTATTTATACCATTACTTCAGGAGTTCTAGTCGGCCTTGTAGCTTGGGACTGGGGAGGATATCAAGTAGTTGACCTTGTAATAGGAACTTTCCTAGTTTTTTACCCCCTTGCAAAGGAGCCTGAGATCAGAGAATTCTACTCCATTTGGCTCTTTACAGCAGTAACCCTAATTGTCCAGCTTCTCTCTCCCCCAGTAGGTCTGATGAGCATAATAAAGGGCTCAGGACTTTTCATAATAGGTGGAGGCATCGCATATACCTTCTCATTCCTTCTGCTCAGGTACTCTAAGAAGATTGCTCTCCTCAAGAAGTACTCATGGAGAAAGATATATTCAGGTTTTCTAGTGTTCCTAGCTGTCGTAGCAGTAATAATGCTTTACTTCAACTTCTTCAATATTTCCGGAAGGGCTTATTACTTCATTGGACTAAATACAAACAACGCACTTGTGGCTTCAGTTTCAGAGCACCAGGAAATGACATTGAGCGGCTTGATAAGCGAAGTGGGGCTCTCCTTCATACTTACAGTCTTTTACATAGTCTACGGATTGTTCCAGTCGAGGAAGCAACCGCTTCATA
This sequence comes from Fervidicoccus sp., assembly GCF_049967375.1. Taxonomy (NCBI): domain Archaea; kingdom Thermoproteati; phylum Thermoproteota; class Thermoprotei; order Fervidicoccales; family Fervidicoccaceae; genus Fervidicoccus; species Fervidicoccus sp. The sequence goes on from NZ_JBMFSV010000024.1 coordinate 6,659, forward strand.
TGTTCTTCATCGTCCTCGCAGTGTACTCAATAATCATGGGGTTTAAGGCCTCCTACCTTCTCATGTTCGTTGCGACTTCCTTCAGCATTACAGGAGGCATTGTGGTAAATCTGATATCAGACAACTTGGTCAAAGCTTTCGGTCTTAAGGAGCTGAAGGTTGAGAGGAAAAAGAAATCTCAAAAGGTCAATAGAGACAGCATTGGGATCACTATTTGGTCCGCTGCCCTCATTGTGATAGTTGTCATAGGATTCATTCAAATGAGCACGACTATAGCTTATGCACAAACTCCCCCGCTAATTCTTTCGGGAGGGATTGGGATGGCGAGGGAGAATGACGCTTGGATATATACGCTAGACTACATCAAAAATGACACTCCTGCGAACAGCGTTATTTTAACGTGGTGGGATTACGGCTACTGGATACCGGTCATGACCGGAAGGGCTACTGTGGCGGATGGAGCAACGATAAATCAGACGCAGATACAGCTCCTCGCGACAATTTTAACCAGCGACAACATTTCAGAAATAGATAACATAGCTTTCAATGAGCTGCGAACTCCTCAGAATGCCACGTATGTCCTCACATTTGATGTCTTCGAAGCATATAAGCAGAGCAGCAATACCTGGGTCGTTGGGCCGTACACCAGCATATACTCAGGCTCTGAAGGGCTCGCGGATATTCCAAAGTCTATTTGGATGCTGAGGATAGCTGATAGAGTGAACTTGACTGGATATTCGCCTTACTTTGCAGTAACTACAATACCTTACCAAGGAAGCTATTATCCGGTTATTGGACCTAACTGGACGAATCCTCTCGTTCAGAGCACTTTAATTTACAAGATGATGATAGACGGTGTATATATGCTCAATAACACAGATATTGTAGCTGGGACGGTCAATAATTTAACGGGCAATGTAGAGTTCATGGATTATGCAACGGGCAACATCATTCCTTATCATCCACTTGACGGTCTCCAGCCTGTGAAGATAATAACTGACAGCATTTACAGCAATAATACTACAAACATATTTGTTGCAGTATTTCTATATAAGCTAGGCTGACTTTTTCCAAACCATAAGTCGGGTTTTACGTTATTATTGTCTTCCTGAAAATTTTTTTATCATCTTCCATTTAGCAGTAAAGGCTGGAATTTAGCGAAAAATATTTTTGATAATTGTTGGAAATATTAATTATACAAAGTAAGCTTGAAATTGCTGTGCTGTTAATTTAAAAATTGGTAAAAGGATTTTCAATCGTGAAATTCGTTTAAAAATTATAAAAATTATTTGGAGAGCAGTGGAGATCTCGGCATGAAAAAGGATGAGTGCAATTGGACTGCTTTATATGTTAATTATTCAAGCAAAATAGCATTAGAAATTGCGGATCAGATACTAAATGAAGCTCGGGAAATAGGTGAAGAAGTGAAGATCATATATCGAAAAACAGGCCTTCTTGAATATGATGGCTATAAAGTAGAAAGCAAAAAGCCATGCAGGCTCATTATAGTAGGTGGAGATGGGACTCTCTTAAATGCTCTTCAGGATGAGACCAATCATGACGCGATCATTGCGACTGTTGCGGGCGGGAGGAGAAATTTCTATTACGACGCCTCATCCATTCAAGGAAGAAGCATACTGAAAAGACTCTTGAACGGGGCATATGTCGAGCAGAAGGTCTGGGGATTAAAATTGGAAATGGGAAGGAGAAAGCACTTCTTTTTTAACGATGCGGTTATAGCTTCGAATCATATGAAAGTAATTGAGCTAAATGTCTTCATAAATGGGAGGAAGCTATACGAAGTTGCTGGTGACGGCATCATTATCTCAACATCATCAGGCTCTTCTGCCTACAATATTAGCTGCGGAGGTCCGCTGGTTGACTTCTCTCACCCTTCCATACTCTTGAGTCCTTTGAATTCGACTATACTCTGGAATAGGCCCGTTGTTTTGGACTATTTGTCTTCAGTTGATATAGAAATAAAGAGAAATATCGAATATTCAAAAGTGATTTTAGACGGAACAAAAGTTTTAGATCCTGAGGAGAAGATAAAAATATACATGTACGAGAAGCCAATTAGGTTTGCTCGCTTTGAGCGGTTGCAGACATATGAAAAAATCTTCAGATTTTAAAACTGTTTATATATTCGACACTGGCGCATTCCTGACAGGACTGCACCTGTCATTTCCGTTCCAAATTTATACAGTGAAGGAAGTTGTAGATGAAGTGAAAGATTTTGAAAACAAGAGCAAGCTGGAATATACCTTATCAGCGAACAGAATAATTATTGAAGAAGTAGAAGACGACCTTAGTTCATTAAACAAGAAGCTCAGTAAGGCGTTAAGCAAAGCGGACAGAAAGCTCATAAATCTCGCGCTGAAGAAAAAAGGCGAAGGTTTTAATGTTGTTGTGTTCACAGATGATTACAAAATTCAGGAAGCGCTCCTCTCTGTCGGCATAGAGTTCAAGCCAATTAGATATAGAAGTATTAAGAGATAATCATAACAAAAGACTTATTATTCCATATGTTGAATTTAAAACATGTACCCATGCAACTTCTTGAAGCATGGGGAAGGGGAGCTGTGAGCCCCCCAGGAAGAGCAAATGACGGGAACGGCATAAAGCCTTCTCTAGATGCTTAAAGCCCTATAGAGGGTAGCTCACGCAAAACATAACGGAAGGTATGAACTTTGAGTGAAGAGAAAGATATGGGCGAAGAGCCCCAAAATAAAAAAATAATGGATTTAAAACAGGGCGAAAGCTCTGTTAGTATAAAAGCCCGAGTTCTTGAAACGGGCGATACAAAAACAATAGAAACGAAGAAAGGAACAAGAACAATAAGCGAAGCGATACTGGGAGACGACACCGGAAGAATAAAGGCGACTTTTTGGGGAGATAAAGCGGGAAGCGTGCAGGAAGGACAGGCTGTAGAAGTTAAAGGCGCATGGACAACGAGCTTCAGAGGAAAAGTGCAGTTGAACGTAGGATCGAGCTCAGAGGTGTCCCAAATAGACGATTCGGAAGTACCACAGAAAGATGAAGTCCCAGAAAGCGAGCCGACCGCCCCAATGGAAGATAGAGGATATGGAAGCAGAAGGCAGGGCGGAGGAAGAAGGGACTACAGACAGGGAAGGAACTATCCTCGTAAGAGAGAATGGTGAATATAACAAATGAGCTATGCAGAATTGAAGAGCAAAAAGTTCACGCATAAAGGAGAGGAAACTGGTGCTACTGAAGATACGTTCTATGTAACGGATGAAAATCAGGTCACATATGAGATGTCCGCTGCAGTATACTATATATGGAAAGTTTCTGACGGAACTAAGAGCTTGGAAGAGATCGTAAAGCAAGCAAGCGAGGAGCTTAACATGCCGGTCAATGAATTGGAAGAGCCTATTGCAATGATAATTACCAAGTTACTCGAGAGCAACTTACTAGCAGAAGTTAAATAAAAAAACATAAAAACCCAGTTCAACATAAAATAATATCGGCGGGTAAAAAAAGCGGGGTAGGGCAGCCAGGTAGCCCGCGGGAGGAGCAGAAAGCTTTTCTGCTCCCGCGAAGCTCATAAAAGGTTGCCCAATGACATTTGAGAAACCCCGAGGTCGGTGGTTCAAATCCACCCCCCGCTATCTTTCGGGGGACCCGCCGCCAAAATTTTTATATCTTTAAGATTTTTTCCCTCATAAAAGAAAAGCAGGATTTTCTCAACTCTTCATTTTCCAGTAGTTTGCTATAGTTTTCGCAGTTTCTTTTAAGAACGGAATAACCGTAATAATCCTTTATGCCTTGAATATGAAGAACAATGTCGCTTTTTCTATCGAATTTTATCTCTTTTTTTATTTTTTCCTCTAATTCTTTGCACAGATCCTTCTTAACCCCTCTTACTTCACAATTTACATACTTTACTGAGATCTCCGACTTTTTCAGTACTTTTAAGAGTTCATCTGAGCTCAACAAGGGGTAGATCTTCATAGGATAAGAGAGAACGCTGCTTATCAAGAGATTATAGGCGAAATACGGCGAATCAGTGAAAAAAAGAACAACCCCCCCATAGACGGCCTTTCTTTCTTCAAACTTGACGTTTTTCAGAATGAAAAAGCTCAAGACCTCATTTATCAGCTCATTCTCGCTGTTTATTTTCGTTGTTATGAGAATCAAATTCACTCGCTCCTCCATCTGCAGATATCTGCTAGAGGACAGAGATCGCACTTTTCCCCTTTCGGTCTGCAGAACTTCCTCCCTACGTATATTAACTTGTAGTGGGCTTCTTTGAGCAGATTTCTATCCAAAACTTCCCTCCAAAATTGGCTAACTTCTTCATAGTCCATTTCTTTATCCAGAAGCCTTTCAGTAACCCTCTTTATGTGCCTGTCAACTGGGAAGAGAGGCATGTTGCAGTATACTGATAAGAAAAGATCTGCAGTCTTCTTTCCAATTCCCTTAATTGAAGTTAGCTCTCTGCGTGCCTCTTCAGGAGGCTTTTTGCACAGATTTTTTAGGAAGAGCTCATCTTTAGATAAAAATCCAGCTAATCTCTTTATAGTTTCTGCTTTAGATTTATACAACCCAGAAATTCTGATTATTTCCTCCAATTCACCCAAACTCATTGAGTTCAATTTCCGAAAATCGAGCCCTCTTTCTACCAAATTCAAAAAAGCTTCAATTGCATTTCTATCGTTGGTGTTCTGGCTCAGTATAATTGAAATTAAAAGATAAAAAGGATCGTCGAAATTCTTACTGACCTCTTTGACTATAAATCTCTGTCCTTCCTCTAAGTTCAGATCTCTTAGAGCTTTGTTGATCTTTTCTCTTAAAAAATCATTAGTGTCTTTTTGCATAAAGCTTCCTTTTTACTCAGTTACTTCCCAGAGTGTGAATGGAGTCCACATCAGCCAAGCTGGCGCGTTCTTGACGAATTCATAAGCTTCTTCCCATCCGTTTAGCCCGATTTCCTTCGCCAGCTCCTCAAGGGTCATTTGAGTGTACACGTACTTTCTCAATACCTTCAAAAGCCTCTCGTCAATAGGTATTTCTCTATCCTTTACTTTTACCACACTTATAGATCTTACCTTATTTTTCGTTTCGCTCATTTACATATCACCTTCCATTTGGTATGAGATAAGCAAGCATGGGGCCGCCGGGATTTGAACCCGGGACCACCAGCGTTCCAGGTTTTGTCATATCGGGGTTCCTCCCCAGGCTGGCATCCTACCAAGCTAGACGACGGCCCCCCAGACACTCTTATTTTTTAAGAAAAGAGTTTAAAAGTATTTATTAATATATTTCCTTCTAAACTCCTTCAAAAACGAAAATTGAAGCGGACTTTCGCGTCCTTTTCCTTTTAAATCTATAGCATAAACTATTATTATTTAGGCGAAAAAAACCATGTCCGCTATTGATAAGTTTGGTAAAAGATGGTCTCCGCAAGATTCAGAAGGCATGTGGTCTAAAATTAAAGACAGAATAGTTCCACCACCTCCTGTCAGATACAGAATAACAATGGCATTGTTCAAAATTAGGATTGAAAAGAACAAGCTTGAATACACACTCAATAAGCTTCAGGAAAGAGCAAACGGCCTGTTTGAAAAAGTGGTAGACGCTCAGGTTAAAAAGGACAGCGAAAGAGCTGCGATGTATGCAAACGAAGTTGCAGAAGTAAGGAAAGTTGCGAAGACAATTATGAGCTCAATATTTGCTCTAGAGAGGATCGGATTGAGGCTAGAGACAGTTAGAGATGTGGGAGATCTGGTAAGCGCGATGGGACCAGTAGTAGGAGTTGTAAAGGAAGTTAGAAACAACTTGATGGGCATAATGCCAGAAGTAGCATTTGAGCTTGGAGAGGTCGACGAGATACTTCAGAGCACAGTGACTGAGCTAGGAGAATTCACCGGAATTCAGATGAACAACATCTATGTAACTGATGAAGCAAAGAAGGTAATGGAGGAAGCTGCCACAATTGCAGAGCAGAGAATGAAGGAGCAGTTCCCAGAGCTTCCTGGAGGAAGCATGAACCTGCCAGCGCCGCCATCTGCCAACGCATCTGACAAACACTAACAAAAATTAATATTTTATTAAAACAGTTTTTTGTTTATTTTTTATTTTCTGAGTCAGCAGCGTTTTCATATCATTGCATGAGCTCAAAGCTTTTAACCTTCATCATTCTAAGAATTGAAAATTTAATTTTTAGATAAAAAACCTTCTCCCAGCAAACTCGGAGTATCCTGAAAGCAGGGATTCAATTTCGATGAGTCTGTTGTACTTCGAAGTCCTCTCTCCTCTGCATGGTGCTCCTGCTTTTATTGCTCCATTCCTCAGTGCAACAGAGAGGTCTGCGATAAATGGATCGTCGGTCTCTCCGCTTCTATGGCTTACAATAGCCTTTATGCCAGAATGCATGGCCATTTCTGAAAACCTTATGGTTTCTGTTAAAGTGCCGATCTGGTTGGGCTTTACTATGACCCCAGACACGCTCCCTTTTTCTAAAGCCTTTTCGAGCCTTTTTGGATTGGTTGTTAGAAGGTCATCCCCAACCACGAGAACCCCCTTCTTTCTTAATTTTGAATTAAGCTCAGAGAAGCTTTCAAAATCTTCTTCATAGAAGGGATCCTCTATGCTTTTAACAGGATGAGCATCGATCAGCTTAAGATAGAATTCGAGCAATTCATCTTTTCTGTAATTCTTTCCGTTTACCGTATATACCCCTTTTTCCTCGTTGTAAAAGTTGCTCGAGGCAGCGTCAATAGCTATGTAGAAGTTGTCCCCGACTGCGTAACCTGAAGCCTTTATAGCGTCTTCCAGCAGGATCACTGCTGCTTCAGGATCTCTTATTGGAGGAGTAAATCCCCCCTCATCTCCTACAGAAGTGTGGATTCCGCCGTACTTTTCTTTAATTATCTCCTTCAGTTTGTGATAGACCTCTGAAGAAGCCCATATAGCATCTTTAAATGTATCAAACCCTACTGGAACGATCATGAACTCTTGGAAGTCGAGTCCGCTACTTGCATGCTTTCCTCCGTTTATTATATTCAAAAATGGAACTGGGAGGATAAACTCACCGACTCCTCCCAAATACGAATACAGCTCTTGAGAAGTAAGGATTGCAGCCGTCCTTGCAACTGCTAAGCTCACACCAAGCATAGTGTTTCCTCCTAATTTGCTCTTGTCTTCTGTACCGTCTAAAGACATCATTATCCTGTCTATCTTCTGTTGCTCCCTCACATCTTCTCCAACAAGGGCTTGAAGGATATAGTCTTTCACTGTTTCAACTGCCTTTGAAACACCCTTTCCTCCGAGCTTTCCGATCCCGTCTCTCAGTTCTGCAACTTCATGCTTCCCTTTTGAAAGCCCTGATGGAACGTTTGCGCACCCTCTCGCCTTTTTTGTTGAAACGCATACCCTTAAAGTGGGATCTCCTCTAGAATCAAGGATCTCATAAGCGCTAATTTCTGTGATTGCGAAGTCTGAAGAGTCTATCATAAAAATCACCTTTAGCTATAAAATGCAATTAGGATTATAAATGTTTTCCTAGTTAACTTTTCTTTCTTCATTTTAAGGGAGGATAAGTTTTCATTCTCTTCGCCAGAGATCCTTTTTGTAAGGGCGGGGTAGTTCACTTTGGTGTAAAAAAGAAAATTAATTATTTTCAATTTTTGATCATAATGACTTGGAGGTATTGTGATTTGGTAAAAAAAGAGAAGAAGCCAAACGTTTGTCCTAGGTGCGGTACAGAGGTTCCAAATCCAACAAAAACTTGGAACTTTGTTTCCCCTCTACCAGATGATAAAGGTAGGATCACAATAACAGTTATGGGATCATATAAGTGCCCTAACTGCGGATATAGTTGGAAGGCCGCTATTTCCAAGCTTAAAGTCGGAGGGGGAGAAGTCGAAATAGATGCAGGAGGGAAGGAGAAGAAGATAGCGGGGGAAGCTCCAAAGCAAAAGCCTGAAGAGATTGAGCTGGATTTAGAGGATATCATCAATGAAGACGATATTAATGAAGAATAAGCATGCGTTTATTTTAAAATTGCCGCTTTTTGCAAAAACGCTCATAATAAACTCAGTTGTGTATGAGCCCCCTTTCTAAATTTTTTCCTTCTTCAATGCTAGAAGATAAAACTTTGCTGAAGTATGGCTCTGAGAGTATATTTAAAAGGAGATCCTCGATTTCATCTGTGCCTGAGGCATTTGAAATTTTATTCGCGCTTATCCTATATTCATTTATTTTTACTTCATTTTCTTCAGGAGACTCTCCAGGAATGAGGACTGTAGTAAACTCGGTTTTAAGACCGTATTTCAAAGCGATGCCCAATACTGCTTCCTTCAGCATCCTCTCGGCCTTAACGCCTGAGATAGAAAAGTCTCTATAGAGAGTGATCTTGTTCATATGTCCACCTTAAAATATAGTTATATAATGGATAGGATTTAAAAGGAAAAAAGCGAAAGAGTTTTTACTCAAACAGCTTTTTAATGTTTGATTCGTAGTCTTTCTCAACAATCCCTTTTTCCGTTACTATTCCACTTACCAACTCAGGAGGGGTCATATCAAAGGCAAAATTATAAGCGCTCGTGCCCTCCGGTGCAATCCTCAGCTTATTGAGCACAGTTGTGACCTCGCTTTCGTCTCTGTTTTCAATGATAACGTCTTCAGGAGAAGTAGTTAGGTCGAATGTTGATGTAGGGGCCACAGCGTAAAATGGGATCTTGTGGTAGCTTGCAAGTACCGCGATGCCATATGTTCCGATCTTGTTTATAACGTGACCTGTCCTAAGAATTCTGTCTGCCCCGACAAATACCTTGTGGACCATTCCCTTCATCATTACTATTCCGACCATGTTATCTGTTATCAGTTTGAATGGTATGCCTTCTTTCTTGAGTTCCCAGGCCGTTAGCCTAGCCCCCTGAAGAAGAGGCCTCGTCTCAGTCGCTATAACTTTTATTTTCTTTCCATTTTTCCAAGCCGTTTTTATCACTCCTAAGGCAGTCCCGTGCCCTGCTGTAGCAAGGGATCCTGTATTGCAGTGTGTGAGTATCGTATCTCCATCCTGTATCAGCTTTTCTCCGATTTCCCCCATCTTCAAATTGTTTTTTATATCTTCAATCTGTATTTTAAGCGCCTTAGAGAGGAGCTTCTCCTTTATTTCCTGAGGACTGAGGTCAATGGACTCGTAGAAAGTCTTCTTCATAATGTTTAGAGCCCAAAACAAGTTGTACGCCGTAGGTCTCGTATGAGAGAGGATCTCTACAGCTTTTTCTATGTTTTTCATCATTTCATCTTTATTGTTAGGAGAGTTGTAGGCAACCATCGCAACTGCGAGGGCAGTAGTAACACCTATAGCGGGTGCTCCCCTTATTTCAAGCCTTTTTATTGCTTCAGCTACTCTATATATATCGCTTGACTCAACATATCTTTCTTCCCAGGGAAGAGATGTAACATCTATCCATCTTAGCTTTCCATCCTTCCACTCTATAGGAACGATAGAAACTTCTTTTAAGACTTCTTGAAGCTCTTTTTTAACAGAATCTAGCTCACTCAAAATACTCACCTTATAGGCTAAAAATATTATCTGAATCTTTATTTAAATATATTTGCTATAGATTTAGTACTCTTTGCCTGTATTTATTTTGTTTAAATAATGAAAAAATACTAAAAAATAAGTAGATACTTTTTTATAAGTTTATGTTTCTAAAACTTCTTGATCGGCTATGTCCAAAAAGATAACGCTTCTTGAGGCTATAATGCTTGGAATTGGCGGAATGTATGGAGTAGGTATATTTGTCTTTCCCGGATCGACTGGAAGGCTGAACGACGGGTTGGACTTCCTTGCTTGGCTAATTACGGGCATTATGATGATTGCAGTTGGGCTTGTTTATTCAGACATGTCCTCCGCATTTGAGGTCGATGGCGGTCCCGCAGTTTATCCATTTGAAGTATTTAAGAAAAGAGCATTATCTAAGTTTTTATCATTCTACAGCGGCGCAGGCTTTTTCGTTGGATGGACCATTGCCATAACTATATGCGCGATAACTTCTCCTTATTATCTGTATTATATATTACCGATTTCTCTAAACTATTCTATTGTGACCTCTCTCATTCTGATTTTTTTCGCAACTTTATTAGTCATTTTTGGAGTGAAATTAAGCGGAAAAGTAAACCAAATCTTGACGTTTATTCTTCTAGCAATTACACTTGCTTTCACAATCGCTGTTTTTTCATATTCTGGACTCTCCATACATTTATCAAATAACTACAAATTCGACATAAGCAAATTTCTTGCATCCATTGGAATTATAATCGGTGCATATGGAGCGTGGGCTTCAATACCGAGCGTTTACAGCAGCGTTGAAAATCCAAAAAAGAACGTCCCGCTGTCTGTCGCAATATCGATCCTTTCTGTAGCTGCCATCTACGTTCTTATGGTGATGTCGCTCCATAGCTTGATTCCGTACAATGAGTTTTTGAACAATCCCGAAGTGGCATACTCACCTTTTTCTTATGCGTCCATTCAGCTGGAAAAGCTCACAGGTATAAAAATATTCACATATTTATTTTCGCTTTCCGCTTTATTGGCGATTTTCACGACCATGATCGTGGGTTTCCTCTCCCTCAGCAGAGCCATTTACGCTATGTCTGAAAAGGGGATAATACCTCAAAAAATCTATGACATAGACTCGAAGAATGGAAGATACATCCTGTCAACTGTGATTATAAGCTTAACTTCTTCGCTCTTCTCATTATTTCCACAGTATTTCTATAAGTTCATGGTAATTGGTCTAGTAGTAGGAACGAACATTCCCTACGCTATAAATCTAATCTCATATATATACTTTAAGCATAGTTCACCTTCAGGCTTTCTGAGCAGAAGAATAGGAATCTTTTTAGGAATAATGTCCTTTAGCATCATAATCGTTTCATCATATGCTCTTTCTCTTCAAGAAGTTAAGGCATCCGCTATAGCTCTCTCTATCCTTTTTGTTGCATATGTTATATATTACTTTTTTAGGAAATAAAAAACCATAATGAAATTATATTTTTCATATTTTAGAGGAATTTGTAAATTTGAAAGATAAAAACATTTTATTAACTGTAAGATCGGCTTTTTCACAAATTATTATAATCAAGTTTTTTATAATATAAGTAAACTATAGCTTCGTATTATTTATATAAGTCTGTAAGTAATGCTCTAAAGGAGGTATTTATCAAAGGCAAAAGTGTAAATGTTGTATTAAGCACAGGTCATGAAGAGGATATAAAAATAGCAAGTGAAACTAACAGTACAGACGTAGTTGCTAAGGTCGTTGATATTTATGATGATGTAGCAATTATAGAAAGATATTAGAAAGCAAAATGATCTATGAAGTTACTCTAGTTATTTAAAATTAATATTTTTTATTTGCCTTACAATTTTTAATGAGAGATATGGATGTTAAAATGCATCAGTTTTCTTCAATAGAAGAGAAGTCCTTGCATAAAACATATTCGCTGTTGATTATTTTGAACCCAAATGCAATCAACGCTTTCAATAATGAAGCTTTAGAGGAATCCACCGGTATCCGAATTTTCATTTTTGGCTTTAAGGTTATTTTGGTTTTTATAGCACTTGCTATTGTTATCAACGAATCAGTAGCTTTATAATAAGAAAGCGCTAATCTCTCGATTACAACTTTATTTTTATCTATATGCGCCCTTGCTACTCCTATAAG
>NZ_JBMFSV010000025.1:0-16493 GCF_049967375.1 Fervidicoccus sp.
CAGCTCAATAAGTATTCCTGAGTAGCTCGTTAAAAATAGTATGTACCCGTAGAGAACTATTACTATTGCGGAAACCGCGATAAGTAGAATGCCTATATACTTGTCCTTTGACATGATAGCTTTACCATCTTAAAAATTATTTTAATACAATTTGTTATTTCTGGTAATATTAAGTATTTAAGCAAAATCGCGCGTTTAAACATAATTGATCTTTTGGAGATGTTTCGAAATAAAAAGATATTTAAAAAAGCGATTTATAATTATAAAATGCGATACGAATAAGCAAGGGAATCTATAATGAATAAATTGAACAAAATTTTTGAAAAATGGTACGAACTTGCAAAAATCGGGCTTGAAAAAGGACTTAACGAAGAATGCATAGATTTTTCGCCTAGGGAAATAGTGATTGTTGGAATGGGAGGCTCGGGAATAGTAGGGAATACTTTAGAAGATATTTCACATTTTTACGGTATGAATGCTAAAGTTACTACAGTAAAATCGAATGTTATACCATTCAAACCAGATGAAAGGTCATTATTTATTGTGATATCTTATTCAGGCAATACAATTGAAACTCTTTCTGCCTACAAGCAATTATTAGAAGAAAACGCTAAAACTCTTGTTATCACAAGCGGAGGCCTACTTGAGAAATTTGCAATAGAAAACAAAAGCTGTATGATAAAACTAACTCCCAAACTCCTTCCAAGGGGCGATTTTCCTGAGATCTTCTATAGCATCCTTGGGTTATTAGTGAAAAATAACGTTCTAAGAGCAATTAATAACGAAAAACTTCATTCTTCGATAGAAGTATTAAAGGAAGACCTTGAAAATTACGCTAAAAATATTGCTAACGAAGCAAAGGACAAAATCGTTATATTTATATCTTCTAAACCATACTTATCCGTAGCTATTAGGTTCAAAAACGATTTCGCTGAAAATTCAAAATCAATCTCCTTTGTCGAAGAGATCCCGGAGTTCTTGCATAATTCTATTGAAGGCATTAATAGGCTTCTGATGTTCTACAAAGATAGAATAAAAATTTTAAGCATAGGAGGAAAAATGCTTTTCAATAACATATTCTACGAGTCTTTTAAAGAGGCTTTAAATTTAAAAATAACTGAGGTAGACTTAGGAAGTGATGGTGTTTTAAATGAAATCGTGAGAGGATTTAAATTGTCTGGATTGGTAAGCTTAAAATTAGCATCAATTTATGACATAGATCCGGATGAAACCTCTTCTATAGATGTTTACAAGGAAAAACTTAGCTCTGTTTTAGGTAATAGAAGCTTCTAATATCTCCTTATAAAAATTTTATTCACTTTTTAAAAATGATTATTGCATATCCTTTCTTTTTTTCTATAATCTCAACGGATTTGTAAATTTTCTTTCCAACTTCTAATGCTCTTTCGTGCCCAACAGAAAGAACCATCTGGAGAACCCCTTTCTCCTGTAAATATTTAATCCCATCTGTAATTATTTTCTCAATTGTTTCCCAGCCGGCAGAGATAGGTGGGTTTGTGTAAATAGCAACAAAGAAATTCTCCTTAAACTTTTCGTATAAGTTACATTCAACAACTACAGTATTTTTCTCTACGTTATTTTCCTTTATGTTTTTCTTTGAAAGCTTAATTGCGATGGGATTGACATCGCTCATATATACGTGGAGTTTTGGGTTGGCTTTTGCTAAGTATATACCGATAATTCCTATGCCTGTGCCTAAATCCAGCACATTTCCTTTTTCAGGAATAATCAAATTTTTAAGCAGAAGGTCAGTTCCTGGATCTATTTCATCACTTGAAAAGACAGAAGGCGAAGAATAAAGTTTTAGCTGAATATTATTCAATGTATATGTAATCATATAATCTATGTAGGTGTATTTTTGCTTTTTTGAAAAATAATGAGGACTCAAATTTTTTTACCCCAGTTCTTAGGATATGAGTTTCTTTCCATAATTACTGCGAGAGGTCTTCCAACTACTTTTCCGTTTTTGTTCTTTTTTGGATTGTTTAAAATTTCATATATACCGATCAGCTCAATTTTTGAGGTAAATACTGCTGCAATTTTGTTTGTCTGCAGATCCTCGCTATAAGCTGCAACACCTCCTTTAGCGAGGGGCGCTCCATACAAAAGGGAAGAAATTGCGCTGTCCTTAACTAATATTTTTGGCAATATACATGTGCTTAATTCTACTGGTAAAATCATTTTCCTCAAAGCGCTGTCATTACCGTAGTTTTTCCACAAATAAATAGCCTCACTCAACTCCTGCATTCTTACTGCGTGATCTTCCGTAAAAGGTCCACTTACGGTTCTTCTGAGCTCTCTCATATGTGCTCCAACTCCTAAAAGCAACCCAATATCATGGCAAAGCTTTCTCATATATGTACCCGCATCGCATTTAATTCTCATCAGCACATGATTGCCTTTTCTTTCTAATAATTCTATATCATGAATCTTTCTAATTCTTATCCTTCTTTTAACGTTTGACCTCACCGGGGGTCTCTGATAAATTCTTCCCTTAAACATTTCAATTACTCTTTTTAGCTCCTCATTATTAACTTCATCATGAAGCTCCATAACGCATACATACTCTTTAACAGAATGAACCACATATGGCATTACTTTTGCTGACTTTTCTAATCCAACAGGCAGGACACCTGTGACTTTGGGGTTTCCCCGGGATCTCCATCGAGGAGCCCCTCTAGAGTACCCCCGTGCCCTACCTTTTTTACTCCAAGCATTCTTTTTACCCATGCAACAACCTCATGGCTAGTTGGACCGGGTGGTTTGTCAATAACTATAATTCCTCTTTCAATTAAAGAATTAATGTCCCTCTCAAAGGGATTAGAGGCTTTTCCCTCAATCTCAACAATTTCCTCTGCTAAGATGTTCCACCACTCGCTCTTTCCACAGAATTCCGAGATCCTATTTTCAATTTCATTTATTACATCTGCCGTCTTCAAATCTTACACCTTTATAAAATTTAAAAAATCAGCTAATTTAATGTTTTATTAAATTAAAAAGCAGAAATTTTCCTAAAAAATTTTCTTGAAACAAAGAAATCTTTATGTTAAGATGTCAGATAACCGCAGGAAGTTTAGAAATTTTAATCCTCTCTCTCATGAACTGAGTAAGTCCAGCAGCATTTATTGCCTTCTCTACTTCTTCATCGCTTGCACCTTTGTTTATCGGAACCTTGGCATCTAAAACTTCTATATGATTAATGTTGACTTTTCTTCTCCTAACTCCACTTATGTTCTTTGGACCAGTTACCAGAACAAAATTTTCGTCAACTATATCTATTATTACACATTTTCTACCAGCTTCTCTACCATACGTCTTTACACAAACCCTACCAATTTCTATAGCAGGCACCCTACACACCTCTTTGTAAAAAATTTTTGTATTATGTTCTTAAAGCCTACAAAATCTAATAAATATATTTTCAAACAAATTAATTTAAAAAACAGTTTAATATTTTTATTTTAAATGCTTGCAGGCTGTATTTTTTTATTCTCTATTGCATATTCAATAATTTGATCGACAATAAATTTTACCTGTTCTATTGTCAGTTTTTCTGTGCTTACAATGAAGTCGAAAATACTTAGATCTAGCACATCTATGCCATACATTTTTTTAAACCTCATTGCCTGGCTGTACTCTCTCTTTGCAGTTTCAATCAAAACGTCCTTCCAATTCCTCTTCTCCCTCTCAGCTATTCTCATAACCCTAGTTTTCAAAGAAGCATTGAAGTAAATTTTCAAGTCAGCTATATTTGAAACAATCCAGGGAGCTAAATGACCCTCTAAAACCACATTGCCCTTCATCGCTTCTTCCAAAGTCCTTCTGTCAATATAATAATCAATGCTACTATCCTTTTCAGCGAGTTCATTAAGCTCAGAAATGCTCAAGCCCCTTTCTTTAGCAATACTTCTAAATATCATTCCAGAACTAACATAGGAAAAACCCAGCTTTTTAGCTATATAAGTTGAATAAGTAGTCTTTCCGCTTCCAGCTGGACCACCTATAACAATGACGTTGTTAGGCAATTGCATCAACCTTTTAAAAATTAATAAAAGACAGCTTATTAAAAAATATATTTAAGGCCTCAACTGGTTGCGACTAACTTTCTTGCTTCATTTTTAATTATTTTTGCCAAGCATTCGGGACAGACCATACCGCCGAAAATTCTATTAGGTCTTTTCTTAGTTTTGCTTAATCTTTTAATCTCTACATAGCTACCATTTGGAGTACCGCCAAGCGGTCTTCCACAGTACATACATCTATGCAAAGACCTTTTCCTTTCCTTGTAATGGATTTTGTTTATTCCTCCTGGAGTTCTTATTTTAACTTTTGCTTTACTATTTGTCCTTTGAGATGGGCGAGGCAAAAAACCCACCTCTACGATTAAAAATTAACTTTTATGAAAATTTTGCAGAAAAGATTAAAAAATTTTGATCATAGATTCATAGCTAGCTCAAGTATTTTTTGTGCCGCTTCATTTGCTTTCCCCTGGGGATTTTCAACAATAAAAACGCTAGCGCCAACCAAGGTTGCACTGCTCATAGCAGCAATTCTGGCCATATTCATTAGCTCTACTAGATCTTGAATTCCTTTTCCTGAAATATCCTTTCTTTCCCTTGTTGTATCTTTAGCTTGCCTATCAATTATTTCCCTCGGTTCTGCTTCAATAAGAACTATTGAATCTGGATAGAGCTGTGTTATAACGTGTTGCGGCAGACCAGGCCAAAAACCAGTTTTAGTCTTTACTACAGCATGTGTATCTATTATAAGCACATCATTTGCTTTAAGCGAAACATTAGCTTCATCGATTATTTTCCGAGCTGCTACCTCTTGAAGTTGAAGTTGGACTCTATGTGGTAATTTTCTCAGCTCATCTCTGTTATTTACAAGCTTGCTTTTTTGCGCTTCAAAAAACATGTAATCTCCAAAGTTCAGTACTTTTATATAAATGCTTTTCTTTGATGCTTCTAATTTTAATTCATTCAATACTGTTGTTTTTCCTACACCAGGAACTCCGGTTACAATTATTGTTTTGAATGCATTTCTGGTAACCAATTAAAACACCTACTTAGTTATTAACCTGTTTTAACTTTGATTCCCAACTCAATCAAGCATGAGTTATGTTGAAAAAAGAAAAATTACTCTCCCATTATTCTCTTTAATAACGGATATGCTTCTAATGCCCTCTCTCTCGCTATCATCATATAGTATTGATTAATAATTCCAACTGCCAGGAGTATACCTGTTCCTGAGCCGTATGCTCCAAATATATCAGCTACTATTGCTATGAAAGCGACTATTAAACTGCTGAGAACAGTCAACGGATATATGTACTTTGCTAACATCTTCTCAAAGAATTTTGGGTTTCTTCTCACACCGGGGATGTCAAGCTCTCCCTTTATTAATCTATCTGCTTGCTCCTTAGGCCCTAGTCCTGCTATTTCGACCCACATATATCCAAATAATACGCTTAAAACCACCCAGCTTATAATGAAAATGAAAAGCTTTGTTAAGTCAGCAGTAGCAGAATATAAGCCTCTTGGAGGGCTAAGATAGTAAGATAGTTCATATAAAATTCTATATCCTAAATTCTGCGTTCCAGAAATCGACGCAAAAGCGTTAGCAAACAGCTGGAAATCCGATACTATTATCCCCACAAGAAGTATAGGTATATTAGTAACGTACAAGAATTGCAATGGGATTTTGCTCCTTATCCCTCCGTATTTTTGGCTGGTAACAGGTATTTCCACTCTCATTCCTTGCAAATAGACCAACCCAATAATTGCTATAATAGTCGCCAATAATCCTACTACATCTGGAAGACCTTGCCTTACAACTATGCTGGTAAGATTGTTTGCTTCTGTAGCCTGAACAATATACGGTATGAGACCTATTTGCTGTGCATATTGTGGAGTATAACCGAAAAGATCCCAAAACATTGTCTTAGCTACTCCAGCAAGAATAAACAATGATATTGCACTTCCGATTCCCCAACCCTTTTGAAGCATCTCATCGAAAACCATAACAAGATAAGTAGCAAAAGTAAGTTGCAATAATACACCTATCCTTATTGCCCAGCTAGCCTGAGAACCGGTTATTGGATTACCTACGTATGGCCAATACCTGCTAGCAAGCACATATGCTAGCGCTTCAAAAATACCAAATAGAAATGAAAGAGTTTTTTGAGCCTCAGTAAACTTTCTCCTATCGTCAACATCTGAAAGGTCTAAGTCTATGAGTTTTGCCCCAACCAATATCTGGAGTATCAAACCGCCTGTGACGATAGGTCCGATTCCTAGCTCCATTAATGTACCTGTATTCGCAGCAAACAAAATCTGAAAAAGAGAAATCTGAGACTGAGAAGTATATGGCACACCGTATAATGGCGTGTCAGCCATAATTAAATATAGAACTAAAACTAAACCAGTAATTCCTAATCTTCTATACAATGACAACTTTCTTGAGGGTTTTTTCACAGTTGGAAGAATATAAGAAAATTTTGCTAAAGCATCTAGAAAACCCAAGTAATTGCTCACTCTCCAAAAATTTTCTAGCCTTCTGTTATAACCTCTCCGCCAACACTTTTGACCTTTTCAATTGCCTTCTCACTAGCCTCTTTTACCACTACTTTAATAGGCCTACTAATTCTTCCTGTTCCAAGAAGCTTCGTAAACCCCAGCTTATCTAGTTCAATAATCGGTTTCCCTGAATCTTCCTTTAGTACTCCCTTTGACGCCAATTCTTCTACTAGCTCGTCTAATTGTAACAGATTTATTTCATAAACCTTTTCTTTCTTTTCGTATGGACTTGTAAATCCATGCTTGCCAATCCATCCAGGAGCGTATTTCCTCATCCAGCTTTCTTTATGCTTCAGCATTCCAGCAGCTCCTCTTCCTCCTTTACTTCCTGTTTTTCTATGCTGTCCAATTCTTCCCCAACCCATCGTTCTGGTTCTTCCTCTAAGCTTCCTAACTTTTCTCCTAAATCTAACAACCATATTCTGCACCTCAGATCATTTTTTTCAAAAGTTCGTTGATTTCATTGCCTCTATAACCTAACTCTCCTCCTTCACTAAAAGTCTTCCTAGTGCTCCTCTTAAATCCCTTCTTTGGAGGTCTTAATCTAAATACAGGCTTTATCAATTCCTGTTCATGCAATATTATTTCTCCGTTAATAATTTTATCAGCCAACTCTTCTATGCTTTTAACATTCAATTTTTCGGAAAGAATTGACTGCGTGAACTTCTCTCCGCCTACTATTCTTCCTCTCTTTTTCAAAAGCTCTATTAGCATCTCTCTGCTGATCTCTCCCCATGTAGCGTAATTCTTTATTTTGTTCAGCATTCCGCTTAATCCTGGAAGATTTGATGGATAAATTGAAGCGTGATATTTTCTATATAGCCTGAAGAGCCTAAGAGTGTATTCTGCATCATGTCTAATATTTGTCCTTCCCTTCATCCGAATAATGACAATAAGACTATTCTTTTTATTATCTATATTTTGGTTAACAGCTTGGATCTGCATCTTTAATTCACCTTTTATGCCTTCCAATCATCTTGTGTTACAAATGAATACGTATTCTTCAGAGCATTATACGTTGCCTTTGCAAAGTTATATGTTGACCTCGTTTCACCAAAACTCTTTGACCATACGTCCTTTATTCCAGCTAACCTCAAAACTATCTTAGCAATATCGCCAGCAACTAATCCTGTACCTTTCGGAGCAGGATAGAGAACGATCTCTACGCTACCACTTTTTCCTCTTGTTATAAATGGAACGCTGTGGGGGGAGCCACACATACACTCCCAGCTTCCGCAACCCCTCCTTATTGGAACGATATTCAGTTTTGCATTAGTAATTGCCTTTTCGATTGAATATCTTAGCTGTTTAGCCTTTCCAGTTCCTATTCCAATAAATCCATTTCCGTTTCCTATCACTACTACTGTTTTAAATCTAGAAAGCTCACCTGCGTCGGTCTGCTTTTGTACAATGCCTACATCAATTACTTCATGCTGAAGGTTTGGAAGAAGAAAATCAACAATTTCAGGTTCTAGTATAGGAAGGTTCATTTCAAATAGCTCATTAATGCTAGTAATTTTTCCCTCCTTTACCATCTTCCCTACTTTGGTTCTAGGAACCCATTCTTCTAAAGATACGCCTTGAGCTTCGAAAGCCATCCGTTTTCACCCCTTCTTTTCATTTTTTATAGCATTTAATACTGATTCGAAATGTGCTACATATTCTTCGGGCAATAGCCCACTATTTATAATCTTTGAAAATTGCCTATTATAGCGTTCAGGATTGCTTTCTTTAAGCATTTTTGCATAATTTGCTATATGCTCTCCTCTTATTCTTCCTTCCGAAGGAAGCGTTTCCTCGGAAACTGGCACTTTTAAGCCTGCATCAATTGCACCCTTTACGACCGCAAAAAGCTTTGACTGCTTTACCACTCTATATAATCCGATGTCTAATACAGCATCTTTCAAGCCTTTCTCAATTGCCCTCTTTCCAATGAGATACCCTAGCAAGTAAGCGGCTGGTGTTGATTTACCTGAACCCTTCCACCCGTATTTTTTTATAAGTTCTATGCTATGAGCAGATACTTTCACTAAATCTCCTTTAGGATCGCAATCAACTATTTTCGCTTCGATATACTTATTCGTCTTTCTTACAACTAACCTTATCCTTCCAGAGAAAACATAAGTATACCTTTTTCTATAATTCGTTTTTCCCTCTCTTCTCCTCCGCCTAGCTACTTTGTATCTAGGTCCTCCTACTACCATATCACAATCACCTCTTCTGACCTATTTCCTTTTCTATATGCATTCTCAATACTGACAATGAAGAGAATGCTCCACCTTTCGCCAGCTTGTAGTATCTCCTGTACTGTTGCGTTGTTATAATTTTTTTGTCTCTAAGGTATTTCAGATATCTTCTCATCTTCCTAATGCTACTTATCCACCTTCTCTTAGGATCGATCCTTGCAGATGCCACACCTTTTCTTTTTCCAGGTCCCCTCCTCTGCCCTTTGCTTCTCTTCTCCTTTAGCTCTCTCCACCTTCCTCTGCTATTGCTTTTTTCAGGCTCTTCAGTGATTACCCCTCTTTTTATAAGCTTTTTGATATCTTCAGCAGTTATTGCATTTTCCAGATCCTCTCTATCGTCATCGCTTTTAATATATATCCTCACCCTGCTTTCGCCAATGCCCAAAATCTTCGAAGCAAGCCTTTTTTGCAGTGTATAATCACTCAATAACTTTCACCTCATTCGCAATCCTTAATCCCTTTTCTCTAGCCAATTTCATAAGCTCAATTTTTTTCTTTAATCCAAGCTTTGAAGATAAATAAACTATATGAATTTTTGGATCTAAATTTTCGAGCTGAGATCTGCTCTCAATGACAACTGGCCTCAAGCCAGAAGGATGTACTCCTCTTACTATTTCAGGATTCTTATATCCTATTTCCACTGATTTCGGATAACCTTTATATTTTAGCCTCATTTTGTTATCAATTCCTTTTGGCTTTCTCCAGCTGTCTTGGTTTCTAAATTTTATAAACATGTGGAACAGATGCCTTTTGAATTCTGGCTTACTTTTTTTCAATTTCAATAGCAACTTTTTCATCTCCTTGCTCATTTAGCCTCACCTTTCTCGTAGATATATATACCATCCATGAACACTCTTCTATCGTATTCTTTAACTTTTGTAGCCTGTTCTAAATTAGCTGCAGTCTGACCAACAGCTTCAATATCTAATCCTTCAACAATTACGTCTTCCTTTTCAATCTTCACTTTAACCCCAGGCATGATTCTTGCTTTCCTGGGAGATTTTTCCCCTAAGAAATTTTTTACTAGGATCACATCTCCTTTCTGTTCAAGCGAGATAGGGAAGTGTGAAGATATGATCTTAAGTTTATATCTATATCCTTTCTGCACCCCTGTTATCATGTTTCTTATATGGGCTGCTATTGTTCCAACCAAAGCTTTTTGCTCCCTTCTAGCAAAATAACTTTCAACAACCACCTTTCCATCACTTAATGATATGGCTACATTCCTTGTATGTGAAAAATCTTTCTCGATTTTCCCCTTTGGACCCTCGACCACGACTTTCATTCCCTCAATACTAATTTTTACTCCCTCAGGAATCTCAACTTCCTCAACTACATGTACGCTCTTAACCAAGGACTCCACCTCTTCTTAGTAAACATATCCTAACAATATACCTCCAATGTTCTCTTTTATTGTCTGATGGTGTGACATGATCCCTTTCGATGTTGAAATTATTAGGATTCCGATCTCTCTAGAGGGTAATTTCTTCTTCAGCCATTCCGGCAAAGCGCTTAGTTCACTTACCTTCAAACTATACCTCGGCTTTATTGCAGCAGCTTTATTGATTCTTCCTAGAAGCTGTATCTTCAGCTTTCCCTGCCTGCCATCATCTATATATTCGATCTCTCCTATGTATCCTTCACTCTGCAGAAGCCTCATAGTTTGAATTATAAGCCTTGAAGCAGGTGATATGATTACCTCTTTTTTAGCTCTTCTGTCTGCATTGGTCAATTCATTCAAAGCATTTGACAGCGTATCTAACATTACCAATGAGGATCACCTCAACTATACTTCTTAAACCCCATTTCATAGGCCAATTCTCTAAAGCACTGCCTGCAGAGATAGAGGTTATATCTCCTAATAACCCCCTTCCTAGATCCACATCTTTGGCATTTAATTACTGCTTTTCCATATTTTCTTTCCCTCGGTTGAACATATTTTGTCAAGTATAAACACCTCATACAATTCTTACATTAAATTCATTTGAAAGAAGAGCTATTGCTTCTTCCTTTTTTACTCTATGCCTTCTTGGAATCCTTTTCGCTTTTTTAACCCTCCTTCTTTTTATCCTATATCCAGGTCTCTCTATTGTTATGCAGACGTCCATTCCAAAAACTCCTATCTCTGGATCATACTTAACTCCTGGAATGCTAATATGTTCTTTTATTCCAAATGAAACATTCCCGTTATCATCAAAGCTATCCTTATTAATTTTATTCCCTACAGCTTCAAGAGCCTTTTTTAAAAATTTTGTAGCTTTTTCTCCCCTAAGTGTCACCGCTACTGCGATATTTTCACCTTTTCTTATGCCGAAATCTCTTATTGTTCTCTTTGCTTTTCTAAGTTTTGGCTCCTGGTTGGTTATTTCCTTAAGAACTTCAGCAATTTTAGCAAGCCTCTCTCCTCCCTGACCTAAAGAAACGTTTACCGTTACTTTTGTTATTCTCGGCTTTAGCATAGGATTCTCGTTCCAAGCTTCTATGAATTTATTGACTTCCTCTGTGACTGTACTCAAACTTATCACCCTACATCAATTTTATAATGGGTTTTTCTCTTCCAATAGCTAGGACATAGTCTAAACTTGTTTGAGCGATAGAGCCGTCATCTGTTTCAATAACTACCAAGCTCCTATATCTTTTCATACCTTTTCTTATCTCCTTCACTTTTCCCATAATCCCCGTGTTCTTTCCACCGAATATAATTGCATATACTCCTTCTTCCAAAGGAATATAATCGATTATTTCCCTTTCTGGAATTTTCACTATAACAGTTGAAAGAGTTCTGTATGGAACTTCTGTTGGGTTCTTTGGATCTGAAACTTTTATCAATATATTGCTTCCATCGAACAAATTCAGCTGTATATGTCCATGATTTACCGTTGTCTTGTTCTCAATTCTCAATGGTTTTATCGAGGCCTCTTCCTTCGGGATCTCTACAAAGCTGATAAACTTATCCATGTTGGGGACTGCCCTAAAGAAGAGGGAAGACGGGACAATTTCGATTACGTCCATAGCCCCTACTGGGTACTTATAGTCCTTTCTTACTTTTCCATCAACCTTTACAAGTCCCATCGATAATGCTCTAATAACTTCCCTTTTTGTTCTAGCATATTTGAGATAATCTCTTAATACTATTCCTAACGGTATTGAGGATGAAAGGCTATGTGGGCCTGGGCTTGGTTTTATGGCCCAGAATCGCTCCTTTGTACTAATTGGCCAAAAATCTGGCGCAGAGTAACTTCTTAAATGTTTACTTCCTCCCATTCTAGCCATTACTTTCCAACCTCCTCAGATTTCTCAACTTTACTCTCTTCTTTTTCTTCTTTTGCTTCAGCTGTTTCGGTTTCCTTCTTTTCTTCCTCCTTCTCCTCTATTACTTTTCTACCAGTCTTTCTCTCAATTATTTGCTTTCTCTCTTTATCGCTAAGATCTAGCTTAGTAATCATAACCTTACTCGCATGAATTGGAATGAAAACAGGCGTTCCGTCTGCTCTATCTCTAGTAACTTTTTCAATATGCACTCTTCCAGTTTTTCTGTTTACTTTCACAACTTTGCCTTCTAAGCCTGCATTATTTCCTCTCATTATTTTTACTGTATCCCCACTTCTGACAGGAAGCCTTTTTATTCCATATTTGTTTCTTAGCTCCTTTGAAAGCGGTGATGTAACGAGTTTCTCTCTGATATGGAGTGGAGCATTAAATAAAATCTTCCTCTGTTTCTTAGGTTTTATGCTTTTTGTGAGCGACATCCTATATACACCTCCTAAATTATAATTGAAGCCATATTTGCCAAGCTTGGCCACCTTTCAGCAGCTTCCTTAGCGACAGGACCTCTAATCTCGCTCCCTTTTAGAGTCCCCTCAGGGGTGATTATTACTACAGCATTGTCCTCAAATGCTACCCAAGTTCCATCGCTTCTTCTATATGGTCTTCTCTGCCTTATCACAACAGCAGGAAGTACCTGCTTTCTGATTTCAGGTATTCCTTTTTTTACCGAAACAATTACCTTATCTCCAATTCCAGCCTTCGGTATCCTCCTCAACCTTCCCCTATAACCAGGAACTCCTATTATCATTGCTTCTCTAGCACCACTGTTGTCGGAAACAACTACTCTGGTTCCTACTTGAACACCATACGTGGTTTTTCTTCTGCTAAATGCTGTACCAGTTCTTTTTGCCATTTATTTCTCACCCTTGAGCAGTTGGCTTCCCTAAAACTACAAAGGAGACAGTCTTGCTTATAGGCCTGGTCTCTCCTATTATTACGGTGTCTCCAATTTTAACGTCTAGGCAAGGTGAAACATGTGCGTGTATCTTACTCTTTCTTTTTTCGTATCTTTTATATTTTTTGTCGTAATAGAGATAATCGTGTACTACAACTACTGTTCCATCCATCTTATCTGAGACTACTTTTCCAGTAATAAGCATACCTCTTACCTTTATAGTTCCATGAAAAGGGCAATTAGGATCATTACACTTTTTTTCCGGTATGGAAACGCCTGGAATACCTGGGTTCTTTACTTCTTTCTTAACACCCATTAGTTGCTCACCTCAAACCTATTTTTTTCTTTATTACTTCCTTTGTTCTATCTTCAGGTCTACCAACGATTTCATTCCCATATATTACTGTTTCGGAATTTTTTGACCTAATTTTAAAAACAATATAATCTTTAAAAAGTGTAATAGTTTTTTCATTTCTATAAATAGAAATTGTTTTTTGAGTTTCATTTTCAACTATACCAATTAAACCAATCACATTCCTATCTGGATACATTAAAACTTCAACCTCTGAACCAAACAAGTCTCCAAATGTTATATTTGATTTTTTCATTTGCCGCTACCCTTTTTTCTCTTTTCTTCGTTTTCTATAGTCAAAATTCTGGCTATCGTCTTCCTAAGCACCTTTATCTTTCCAGGATTGTCAACTGTCCCAACATGTGCTTGCATTTGAAGTTTTGAAAGCTCAAGCCTAAGTTCATTGAGCTTTTCCTTTCTTTGTTCAGGAGTAAGCTTTCTAATTTCATCTGCATTCATGCTCATTGAGTTTCACCTTCTCCTTCTTCTTCTGTGCTTTCCTCTTGCGGCTGTAATACCTGTTGTGAACTAGATTCTTGTGCTTGAGTGCTAATCTGTTCACCCATTTCCTCCTTTTGTTCCTTTTCTTTTGCAGTGCTTTCTTTGTTTATCCCAATTTCCTCAGGCGACTTTATTATTATAGAATCCTTTGTTCTCTCCGGTTTTACGATAATGACTTTTACACCATAGATTCCAGGCTTAAGAAGTGCATGAGCTACTGCTTTATCAACTATATAAGTGGCTTGCTCTCCAGTCTTGTAGATCTTTCCTGCCCTAAACTTCTCATACCTTGCTCTTTCGCTTGTAATTTTCCCGCTTATTATTATTTCTGCACCTGCAGCACCTGCGGCCATAATTCTTCTTAAAGCCGCAAATGCGAGCTTTCTAAAGTGGAAACCTCTTTCAAGAGAGACAGCCAACCTGAATGCAACTACTCTTGCGTTCAGATCGGGATTTTCTACTGGCATAACTGTAATTTGAGGATTTTCAAGACCGAAATAATTTTCAAATACGTTGGAAAGAGTCTTTATTGTCTGACCTCTCCTTCCTATTATAAATGCTGGTCTTTCTGCACGAATAACTACTCTAGTGCCTAGCGGAGTCCTATATACATCAACACCAGCATAGCCAGCTCTATAGAACTGCTTAGCTAAGTACTCATCAACCTTCACAACGGACATGTTTTTTTCGATAAAATACCTTTTTATATTAACCATAATATCACCGTTTAAACCTCCTTTACTATTACTTCGATGTTAGAATATCTCTTAAATTTAGGTGTTGATCTTCCAAATGCTCTTGGCATATACCTCTTTAATGTATACCCCTGCTGAACGCTTAAGTGAATTATTTTCAGCTTTTCGGCATCCAACTCTTTGCTTTCCGCATTTGCTTCAACATTGTTCAATGCTTTCAGCAAAAACTTTGCTGCCTTTACTGGATACTTGCCCATAGGTATCCCCCATCTTTCACTTAACCCTTTGTGATGAGGTATTTTCTTTCTGTGAATGAAATGAGGGACTGCCTCCTCCTTTGCAATAACTCTTTCTAGGTATTTTTTCGCATCTTGAAGCATCATGCCGTTAACTGCCCTTGCTAAGTTATGGACCTTCTTAGGACTGATTGGAAGATCTCTCATAACAGCCTTTGCTATTTTGCTTTCATCCTCTAGTTTTAAGCTATAGTTCCATCCACCCATAAAATATCACCTTACTTAATTGCTGTAAACATTGAGCTTCTAGTCGCTTTAAGCCCGGGCTCTCCATGCTTTACTGACTTTGTAGTTGGAGCAAATTCTCCTAGCCTTTTACCAAGCATTTCAGGTGTGATCCTCACGGGAATGAACTCCTTTCCATTGTATACAGCGATTGTCAGCCCAATCATTTCTGGAAGTACTATCATATTTCGCAGATGGGTTTTTATGACCTTTTTACCTTCCTTTTTACCTCTTCTTATTTTCTGGAGGAATCTGATCTGTTCTGGTGTGAATCCCCTAGTTATGCTTCTTCTTTCTCTTGCTGGAAACAGTGAAACGAGCTCATCCATTGATATTTCTATAAGCTTATCAAACTTAATCCCTCTATATCGGAAATTTTTCCACTCGCTCTCTATCTCTGGCTTGCTCATGACAAAATCATTCCTCTTTGAGGTACGCATAAACTTTCTAAGCTAGATTTTAATCTGAATGCTATAATTGGTTTCTAAATTCCGGTTTATAAGCATTAACTATTTTTCTTGATATAGCTGAAAAGCTATAGAATAAGTTTCACATTCACAGAACTTGGAAAAATCTGCTTGAATATCTTAGCATATTCCTCAGAAGTGAATATGATCAGTCTGACTTTTTTCCGTATTAGTTTGTCTATTAATGATATATAAAATTCGTCTTCTACTGTTTGCTCCATGTCACTTATTATTATGACGGTATCTTTCGGTTTTGAAATTTCTATTACTTGCCTTAATGCCTTACTTATATTTGTATAGCCAGAGAAGTTCATCGAAAGAAGATCTTTAATTATGTTCCATCTCGAGCTCGATCTGCTTATTTTTTTCACCTTTACTTCGGTATCAAATAGAATCAAGGATTTAAGAAAGGGATAGTATTGAGAAGCTATTTTAATAACTGAAGTTGACCTCTTTCTCATGCTATCGCTTTTATCTATTACTAAAATAGCACCGTTCTCTCTCTTTTTCTGCTTAAATACGAGCTCTTCGGGGTGGTTTCTTGAAAGCTCAAACAGCGTTTTTCTAATATCAACCCTTCCATAGATATACCCTTTTTCATATTTTTTCCCTTTGAGAAGCCCGCCTGACCTCTTAAATATAGAAGCCGCAATTTTTTCAACCAAAAACGTTTTCCTTTTCTTAACAAAATATTTGATCGCTTCTATAGGTAAATCGCTCCCTGTAATTTTTGAAAGAGCCAATAAAGCATTTGCATTATCGGGATTCTCTACAATTCTAAAAAGCAACTTTTCTATTGCCTCATACCTGCTAGAAGCCGAATAAGAATCTTTACTTTCATAGCTTCCTTTCTTTTTTTGCGAAGCTTTCAGCTCACTTTCAAGTAAATC
>NZ_JBMFSV010000026.1:0-14868 GCF_049967375.1 Fervidicoccus sp.
GTGTAGATCATGTTCTAGGGCTTGTAGAATCTCTTTATAGCGTCGGGGGCATGGCAGACGTATCATACATTAATGATGTGACAGATGTAGACATAGATGTTCTACCCCATGCAATAGATATTTCTGAAAGACTAGGTCTTATTTCTTATAACAATGGAGATTTATTATTAACAGACTTTGGCAAAAAAATAGCAATGGCTCATCATTTAGAAGTTAGAGATTTATTGAAAGAAAAAATCTCAACGCTTCAGCCGATAAAAGATATAATAAAAAAATCAAGAGATAGCAACAATATATTAACAGAAGATGAAGTTTATCAGATCCTGTCTAGATACTATGGAGAGGAGGAGATCGGTAAAGCTTTAAAGTGCATAAGCATGTGGCTTTTCTTTTTTGAGATCGCTTATTGGGACTACGAAGAAGGAGTTTTGATCGTTAGAAATAAAATTCAGTAAAAAGGCGCTCACTTATGAGCTATTCGAATAGAAAAGGCTTTTTAAGCAAGTATAAAAGTGATATGATCTTTATAATAGTACTTATAATATTGGTAATTTCTATTAGACCTGCTTTATCAGAAGCAACTGGCCTCTCTAATCCAGTAGCAGTTGTTAAAGGAACTAGCATGCTACCATTGCTTAAGGAAGGAGATATCGTTTTTCTCATACATAAGTCACCTGATCAAATAAAAGTCGGGGATATAGTAGTTTATGAAAGGTTAGGTGGTGGATACATTATACATAGAGTTGTCGCTATTGAAAATATAAGCGGAGTAGTTTACTATACAACTAAGGGAGACAATAATCCAGTCGATGACAGCGCTCTTGGGCAATTTCCCAGTGGTCTTGGAATAACATATGATAGAATTATAGGTGTAGTTTGGTCTCCCGACAATCGCACTTTTGTCATTCCATATTTAGGATATGTGACAATATTTATCGAAAGTATAGTTTAACAGAAAATTTTTAATTGTTTTCAGAGAAAATTTTCATTTTATTAAGTTTTTGTTAAACTACTTTAAGCTCGCGGTGTTGGTCCTTGAACAAGTATGTTTTTGTTACAGGTGGAGTAATGTCCGGTATAGGAAAGGGTATTACGACTGCAAGTTTAGCTATGTTGCTAAAAAAAATGGGATACACTGTAACGATTGTAAAAATTGATCCTTATTTAAATATAGACGCTGGAACAATGAATCCATATATGCATGGCGAAGTTTTTGTTACTGATGATGGTGGAGAAACAGATTTAGACCTAGGCCACTACGAGCGATTTTTAGGCATAAATCTAAGTAAAGAAAATAACATAACAACTGGAAAAATATACGGTTCTGTAATTGAGAAAGAAAGAAAGGGGGTTTTTCTCGGTCAAACTGTGCAGATAATACCTCATATAACAAATGAAATAAAAGATCAACTAAAAGATATTAGTAAAAAATATTCAAGTGATGTTACATTTGTAGAAATAGGAGGAACAGTGGGCGATATCGAAAGTCTTCCCTTCTTAGAAGCAGCTAGGCAGATGTCTATTGACCTTGGAAAGGAAAATGTAGTTTATATCCATATTGCGTATATTCCCTTGCTTCCAAACACTGGTGAATTAAAAACGAAACCGCTTCAACATAGCGTTAATGAACTAAGGAGAATAGGTATCCAGCCAGATATGATATTTGGAAGAAGCACGGTTCCCATAAATGAAGAAATTAAATCGAAAATTTCTCTATTTACAAACGTTCCAATGAATGGCGTTATTAGTACCCATGATGTTGATATTATATATGAAGTACCAATAATGTTGAAAAAAGAAGGTGCAGATAAGTATATTGTTCAAAAGCTAGGATTGAACTATAGAGAATACTCATTAGATGATTGGGAAGATTTCTTAGAGAGGCTGAAAAATCCAT
The DNA here is from genome assembly GCF_049967375.1 of Fervidicoccus sp. Taxonomy (NCBI): domain Archaea; kingdom Thermoproteati; phylum Thermoproteota; class Thermoprotei; order Fervidicoccales; family Fervidicoccaceae; genus Fervidicoccus; species Fervidicoccus sp. Next base: position 1,898 of record NZ_JBMFSV010000026.1, read on the forward strand.
CAAAAAACGTGAAAATTGCAATGATAGGAAAGTATACGAAACTCCATGACAGTTATTTGAGCATAAAAGAAGCAATAATTCATGCTAGTGCATTTTACAGAATAAAACCTGAGCTTATCTGGATAGAATCAACGGATATCGAAGAAGACAAAATAAATTTAGAAGAAGAATTGAATGGAATTAATGGAGGAATTATATTGCCAGGTTTTGGGAAGAGAGGGGTAGAGGGAAAAATTAGGGCTATAAAAATGTTAAGAGAAAACAATATCCCACTTTTGGGAATTTGTTTCGGAATGCAGCTTTCTGTTGTCGAATTTGCAAGAAATGTTGTTGGATTAGAAGGGGCTCACAGTACAGAAATAAATCCGCAAACTCCTTATCCGGTTGTTTCTTTATTGGAAGAACAAATGAACGTAAAATATTTAGGAGGAACTATGCGGTTGGGAAGCTATGCAATAAAGCTAGTGAAAAACACCAAAGTATATGATATGTATAAGCAGGAAATAGTATATGAAAGGCATAGGCATAGATATGAAATAAATCCAAAGTATATTGACAAATTAATTGAAAACGGTTTAACAATCTCGGGCTACAGCTTAGAAGGAAACAGAGTAGAGTTTATCGAATATAACAGCAATAGGTTCTTCGTTGGAACTCAGTCCCATCCCGAATATAAAAGTAGACCGCTCACGCCTTCGCCAGTTTATTTATCATTCATAAAATCTCTTTTTTAACTTTCTTAAATAATCAAGCGACAGTTAACAAGAATAATTTAATTATAAATAAAAATGACTAAAATTTATAAGCTTTATACTTTTTAATTAAATTTCAACTGTTACACTTGATAAGTTCGCGTTTTAATGCGGAGGGCTTGAATAAAAAATGCGGTGATATTGTGAACATTATCATAGCGTTAGCACTAAGCATGCTTAGAATGTTTTTAGCATTGTTTCTTTCAATATTAGTTGCATATTTAGCTGGAATACCGATGGGAAGAAATGAAAAAGTGGAAAAGATCTTATATCCTATTATCGATGTGCTACAGTCCGTTCCTATTTTAGGCTTCTTTCCTCTCATAATATTGCTATTTGTAAACAATTTGCCAGGGTGGTTAGGTCCTGAATTAGCTTCAATTTTTTTAATATTTACAAGCCAATCTTGGAATCTTATAATTGGAGTGTATTCTGCTGTAAAGGTAATTCCTCAAGAAATAATAGATATGGCTAATATTTATAAACTCTCAACTGTTGCAAAGATTTTTAAAATTTATATTCCTTATTCCAAACAAGCTCTAGCAAGAAACATTTTAATATCTTGGGCAGGAGGTTTGTTCTTTCTTACAGCATCGGAAGTTATCACTTTAGGATCAACAAACTATGAATTAACAGGAATAGGAACTTATATTCAAATGGCAGCAGATTCGAACAATTTCTCTTTAGTATTTATTGGAACTTTTATTTTGATGATAACGTCTGTTTTGATATATGTCTTGTTTTTGAATCCATTTTTTAACTCCGCTGCAGGTGAAGGAAAAGAATCTTTTAAAGGTCTATCCGTAGACATTTTGTACGAAAAACTTACTTCCTTTTTCTCACCTCTTGTAAGCAAAATCGTTGATGGCTTGATCATTATTAATGGAAAAATAAATAGCAAAATAAGCTTGCACACTCAATCTAGGAATTATAAATTTATAGCGTCATTTTTACTTTTAGCTTTTCTATCTGTTATTATATTATTTAACATATACAGCATTATAGAAATCCCTAAAGCAATCGAAAATTATATTGCAGAAACTTTTCAGGCTAGCCTTATATTAAATGGCATTGAAGGACTTTTAATAAGTACAGCAAGAGTAGTACTCGTTATGATGTTGGGTTTGATTTTTTTAATTCTTATATCTTATTATTTATATGAAAAGCCTACTATTTATAGATCCATATTTACATTGGCTGGAGAAGTTTTGGCTTCAATGCCTTCAATATTATGGTGGCCGATTTTCCTCTTACTTATTGAAAGAGGATTCTCCCCTCTACTAGTATCCTTTTTCATAATTTTTCAAGGTTCCATATGGTATATCTTCTTCAATGTATTCCTTACAGGAATAGGACCAATTGAGAAAAATCTTATGGAAATGTCTAGAATTTACAAGATAAGAGGAATATACAAGCTTTTTTATATATACATCCCTATGATATCTCCATATTTAGTAGCAGGCCTATCTGCTGGTTGGGGAGGCGCGTGGAATGCGGATATTGTTGCAGAATATGCTAGCATTGGAACAAACCTTATAACTTTCTTTGGCATTGGTTACCTTATTTCCCTTTCGACATACAGCGGAAATATGTTGGCTTTATCTACATATGTGTTTTTATTGGTAATGTTTATTATTATAGTAAATAGAACTGTTTGGGCATTTATGTACAGCTATATTAAGAAGAAATACCACGTAATAGATTAGACCTTTAACTTTTTTGGGCGAAAGTCTCCTTCAATGAGGCGGGGATGGAGTGGACAACATTTAACACTGGAGGCCCTGAAAAAATATGTGAAGAGCCAAAGGGAGAGAATAACGTGATCCAATTGGCATTCAAGTACAAGATTTATCCAACGAGAGAAGATGTAAAAAAGATGAGTGTATAGTAAGTTTCCTGGAAGAAACAGGAAACCTCCACCGCAAGGGGGGAGATGCCTCTTCAGTAAGGGCGGGGTAGTTCACTTAGTATGAAAAACATGAAATTATATTTATATTGATCAAAAATTTCGCTTTATTTTAAAAGAAAATCAAAAAACTAATATTATTTTTAAAAAAATCATCATATATGTGAGCAATAATCCTAAAAAGATGAAAAATCCGAGAGGTATGCCATACATTGCTATAATCCAATCGGTTTTTATGCCCTTTTCTTCAAAAGAAAAAGGCTCTTTTTCCACATTTGCGTATATCCTTTTTTTGCTTTTAGTTGCAACAACAAAGTAAAATTTCTTTTTCTTAAATTCCTCCTTGTTCAAAGTCTCACAAAAGAGAAAATAGTATATTTTTACTAAAAGCCCCAAACCGTTTGTGATATCTCTGAAATATTTCACTCTTTTAAGATTAATTATAATGTTTTTAAAAATTAAAAGCAACGAGAGCAAAAGGGAAGTTATAATAATAAATATTCCTGCAGGCATTACATAATGTCTAATTAATAAGACATATGGGTTTAGAAAAAAAACATATGATGTTATAAACGCATCGGCAGAGCCTATAAACCCAGACCTTGACATGAAAAAAGCAAAAATGAATAGAAAAGCCCCTATTATTATATTGACAATTTCAATAATCTCATTTTGGAAATAGGAGTAAATGCTTAAGATTAGTATTATCGGGATGAAACAGTAAAAGGCTTTGTCGTCTATTTCTCTATATTTCAAATCAACAATTCCAACGTAACCGAAAAATAATGCATTTAAAGCAAAAAGTATGAAAAGGTAAAATCCGCTTAGCAAGCTTGATTTCCTCCTATATGACAATTTTAAAATATTTTCATTTATAAAAATCATAAAATTTTTTCTGAAATCTTCCTCATAAAGTATAAGAAGTTCTTTTTATATCGATTTATATTATGAGTGCCCAGAAAACCCAGAGCTTCAGTTCTAGCATGAATGGGCAAAGCTTAGATGTTAGTGAAATAGAGAATTCAATGGATGTTACTGTACAAAAGGATGTTCAAGTGACAGCTGTAGGAATTAATATAGCCCACAGGTCAATGAGCTCTGTGGGACGGCTGAGCTGTGAGCCTTGCAAACCAGCAAATGAGGGGATAGGCGCAAAGCCTACCCTAAACGCTGGAAGCTCCCGACTTTAGTCGTGGAGCAGTTCACATGTCTCTGTCCTATTCAATGATATATCTATTGTTTGTATGCTACGAAAATGCTTTGAGCTATAAGATAACTTTTATACGAAAATTTAACTAGAAAAATTCATTGCTAACAAAGCTCATCACTAAGCTTTGAAAGATTTAAATCGTTTAAAATTATTTAAACTACATCCTGTCGTAAGTGAAGAATTAGGTCGGTATGATTTTGGAAGCTTTAAAGAATATTGCCAATGATACCAAAGCCATCAAACTTGCTAGGATAGATGTTCCAGTTATAAAATAATATTTAGAAACTATTCCTCCCACAAAAGAGCCAACTATAGTTCCTATTGTAGTTGTTGCATTCATCTTGCTCAGGGCTAATCCTTTTGATTCGGGATCTGCGTTCTTCATTATAAGAACTGGTAGAGCTACTGAAATACCGGACCAGCTTATTCCAATTCCTATGTAAAAAATTACAAATATCAAGTTTATCGGTACCTTCAAATATGTAAGCAAAGGAAAGAGAAAGAGAATAGGTCTTACCATAACGGCTATGATAAGCAATTTCCATGTTCCAGATTCAGTCTCAGTTCTCTTCCTCATAAAGTCATATAGGAGTAAAGTCGTAAAGTTATTAATTAAGTACAGAGTATAAATGTCGCTATCCGTATAGCCGAATATTTTCAAATATGAGGGCATCGGAGTGAAAAATATCTGAATGGCTGTATATAAAACTGTCGCTCCAAGGAGCACAGTAGGCATTTCCCTAAGTTTTTTAAAATAAAACATTTTTTTGAAGTCGTTGTAAAGAGCTTTAAATGATAACTCCCTTTCATATTTAACGATTTCATGCGGGATGGCTCTAATCCTTCCTGCAACCTGAGGCATTAATGAAAGGATAAGAGCTCTTCTCTCTCCTTTGGTTTTGAACTTTTCTGGAAAATATTTTACTAGAGGCAAAACAGCTAACGTAAAAGCAGTATTAATAAACATCAAATCTTTTGATGAAAATAGTGCACCCCCAAAAGCTGCAAATATATATCCAAATATTATACCTAAGCTACTTATCACATTCGTTCTAGTTATTCCTATATTATCTTTCATCAAGTAGTTTATTATCATCCCAGCCATGAGAGGAGAGATAAATGCGATTGACATCCCAAAAACTCCATTGAACAGTATTATAAAGATAGCTGAAGGGGAAAAAGCCATAAATAGTATACTTGATGCCATCAAAATAAGGGAGAAAATTGCGAACTGGTCCTGCTTCAGCTTACCAGATATTCTGGAGTAATAATAGCTTCCCAATGCATACAATGTATTATATGAAAAAGACGTCAAAGACTGCATAAAAGTAGATTGAGTAAGTTCATAGACTCTCAAGCTTGAAGCTAAAGATACAATAGAGTTGACAAAGCTGTATGTAAAAATAATTGAACTGAGTGCAAGGAAACGTTTATCCAAGCCATATTCACTTCCTTTTTAAATAACAGCAAAATGCAGATCGCCAGCAGTATTTTTCAATTATTGTTTTTAAAAGGTTTATTAAATGAAAAGAGCTTTTAAGGTTTTTTCAAGCTTTTCTCGCTTTAAAGTAGGTACGGTTCTCCATCATAGCTATAAAACTAAGAATAATAAAATTTTATGTAAATTTTTTATTTGATAAATTGTCTCTTTTTTAGGAGTTATTCTTAAAATATCTTGTTAGCAAAAAAGAACTCATAAAATTTTACTATAAATGAAATCTATTAATGAGGGAAGAGTATGAAAACATATAAACTATTAATTCCAGTAATACTTGGAGTAGCATTAGCAGTTGTTTATGCCAGCGTCTTCGTTTACAATCCAGTAACTTTATCACTGAGCCCAGTATCCAACCCAATACAATTGCTAGCAGGAACCAATGCCGGTAGTCATGATCTCGTAAGTGGAAATACAATAACTGTAACGCCAGGAAGTAATCAATCTAGCTTGGGCATTACCATTCATCCAACATATCAATATACAGATTATGAAAATATAGCAATTATTAAAAACACTGACAGTCAAAGTTATAATGTATGGATAAGTGTTAATAATCCTATAAGCGGACTGCCATCCGGTTCCCACGTCTATTTAATTGTCAACGGAACAATCAAAGGCGACCTTTTAACTTTATCTAGCAGTTCGCCGCTCAACCTTGGAACTCTAAGTGGAGGAAATGAATACGTCATCGGTCTGCATGTATATATTCCTGAAGGGAGCACTCTGCCGAGTTCAGCAAGTGGTTCGCTGTATATAATATACAGTCCAAGCCCAGAAACTCCAAACTCAACTCCATAACCATAATTTAATTTTTTAAATTTTTTATATTTTTAAAGGTGCTATATGGTGTGAAGCATCTTAAAGAAGTTATTATTGGTTCTATTTCTTTAATTCTGGTTCTCCTTCTTATGGGGAAGATTATAGGACTTCCTGTCGCATTATTTGTAGTAAGCGGAAATAGCATGTATCCGACTTTGAAAACGGGAGATATTGTCGTAGGTATTACCGATAAAAATTATAAAAACGGAGAAGTTGTAGTTTGGTGCGTATCTAAAACTCAGTGTGTGATTCATAGGATTGTAGGCACGTACAATGAGTATGTAATCACGAAGGGCGATAACAATCCTTATATAGACCCTCCCATCCTCTATTCGAACGTAAAATATAAGGAGCTTTTCGTAATACCTAATTATATATGGATTTTAATATTCCTTCTAGTTGCTCTCTACATATTTTTTAATAGAAAAAGCTTCCTCCCTAGCGGATTTTCAATTTCTGTTTTGGTTTTCGGTATATATGTCCTGATATCGGTAATTCTCCTTATTACAACGCCTGTTGAGATAGAGACATCTTCTATCTTACCTTACCAGCCTGGAGTAAACCTTACAGGCTATAATTTTAATTCGGATGGAAGCGTATCTTTAAACTACAGCGCGGAGAACATCTCATTTCAGAATATAAAGAGTTGCTACATTCTCTCTCCTGTAAGTGAGAACCTCACACAATGTTTTATAGATAATCAGACAATCGTGATTGAAGTTCCATATGTTATTTATCAGCGTGCATATTATAATGGCTCAAACATATTAGAAGTCGGAATAAGTGCAGAATTGGATAAAGGAAACTTATCTGGGATATACTATTTAAACGTGCCTTTTCAGAAGCTTGAATTCAGCATTGATAACTTTACCCTTTTTATAAGAAACGGCAACTTCTTCCCAGTAGATGTAAATGTAACTTTAGATTATGCGGATTTTCCTGGAAGGCAATTCGATTCAAAGTCATTTGAATTGCGAGTACCTCAAAATTCAGAGCTCGCATATCCTCTTGAGAAACATGCATATGAATATGTGGATGTACAGTACATATATGATGGAAATCAAATATTTTTAAAATATTATGTTTCAGGTTAAGAAAAATGGATAGAGAAAAGCTTACTCTTTTTATAGCTGGATTCATATATTTCGTTTTCAACCTACTTATATTCATATTCCCTTTAGTTTTAATCAAAGGGAACCCTTTTTCGGGAACTATTTCCTTGGTTTATTATTCAATAAAATATTTTGAAAAAACTCAATTAAATTTGGAAATGCTGAACGAAGTCAATATCATTTCAATAATCCTACTCGCTTTGATCCTTCCTACTTTCATCGTTAGTTTGGCTCTGCTTTTAGATAAGGGAAAAAGGTTGAGTTTCCTTTCTTGGTTGACATATGGAATTTATGTCTCTCAGTTTGTCGTAATTTCTATGATGCTCACATTGAAGAGAAGGGTTGAGCTGATACTCCCATATATCTCTGGAACATTTTCGAGTTCATCGTCCGCAGGAAACTTATATTACGGCTGTTCAGCAATATACTACACGCTTAACGGATACATCTTTTTTAAGAACATTTACATATATATAGATATAGGGATTATAGTCGCAGTGCTGTTTGCTTCTGTTAAAATAATCCTAAAAAATGAAAAAAAGTGAAATCATGATAAATTCTTTTATTGACAACACGGGTTATAATCCAATAGAGCTTGGAAAAACTATTGAAAAGATAATCTTAAAAGAAGATCACGGCATTTGGCTAAGGAAGTATTATAGATTTAGAGGTGGGAAATGGTATGGAGGGATCGCTACAGCTGACTGCATAGGGTGTAATTTAAGATGTAAGTTCTGCTGGGCCTGGAGACAAAGAGATTATCCAGAGAGGTTTGGAAATTTCTATTCTCCCGAGCAAGTAGCTTCTAAACTAATAAGAATTGCAAACGAAAAAAGCTACAAAAATATAAGAATAAGTGGAGGAGAGCCAACTTTAGGCTTCGAACATTTAATTCAAGTGCTTGAAAATTTAAAAAACTATGACATGACATTCATTTTGGAGACAAATGGAATTTACTTCGGCTATTATAATGAGCTTTCTCCGGAGTTATCGAATTTTGAAAACGTTCACGTGAGGGTTTCAATAAAAGGATGCACTCCAGAAGACTTTCATTCAATTACAGGTGCAAAAAAGGAATTTTTTCAAGTGCAAATAAATGCATTAAAAAACCTAATAGATTCTAATGTCAGAGCGCATCCTGCTGTTATGGAGAGCTTCAGTGAAGAAGAGAGTTGCAAAGATTTACGTGAAAAGCTCGGTGACATTGATTCTTCACTATATGAAAATTACGAGGAAGAATTCGTCTTTCTATATCCTCATGTCGTTGAAATCCTCAGAAAAAATAAGATATGGCCAAGAAAAGCATTTTATCCAAATAATATACCTGAAAAATATATATAATATTAAAAAAAGATTTTTACCTAGTAAATGCGGGGGTGCCCGAGCATGGCCAAAGGGGTCGGATTCAGACTCCGATGGAGAAGTCCTGCGTGGGTTCAAATCCCACCCCCCGCACTTCCCTTTAGCTATTGAGTTAACTACATGAGCAGCGATCTTCTTTGAGAGTTGAGTAACGTTTCGCTTTAAAAAATTTTTCGTAATTTTTTAACCACACATAGAAGTTTCCTAAAAATGCACTTACCATTTTCCTACATATTAAGATTTTATTCAATACAAAAATAGTTGTTTAATGCCACAACGATAAATTTTAAGAGTTTAAATTAACTAAATATCTAAAAAATTAAAAAGGATAGTGATAAAAGTGAAGCTTTTTGAATATGAAGCAAAGGAAATTTACAAATTGCACGGTATTAAGGTTCCTAAGGGGGTCGTCATTGCAAAAAGTGATGATATAGAAAAGAAGATTGAAGAGAGCAAACTGAAATTCCCATTAGTTGTAAAAAGCCAAGTTTTGGTTGCAGGAAGAGGAAAGTCAGGAGGAGTAAAATTTGCTAAAGATATTAGCGAAGCTGTTACAGTTTCGAACAATCTGTTTAATTTAGAAATTAAAGGACTAAAACCGAATTTCCTGCTTATTGAAGAAGCAGTAGAACATGATAATGAGTATTTCGCTTCTATAACTATCGATAGAGCCGAAAGATGCCCAGTTATATTAGTAAGCAAAAGCGGCGGTATGGAAATTGAAGAAGTCTCTAAAAAAAGCCCGGAAAGCATTATAAAATATCATGTTGATCCGATCCTTGGTATGAGAGATTTCGAAGCAAGAAATATAGGATATAAGCTAGGTCTGAGTGGAAAAGAGCTAGCTAGCTTCACATCATTTCTGAAGAGCCTATATAACATTTTTGAAATGTATGATGGAGATTTAGTCGAGAGCAATCCATTCACTATTGTAAACGGAGAAGTTATAGCTTTAGATTCGAGAATTATAATAGACGATAATTCTGTCTATAAGCATAAGGAACTTGTTGCGAACAAAGAAATGAGCGGTGAAGAAACTGAATGGGAGATCAGAGCTAAACAAAGAGGCTTTGCATTTGTCGAGTTAGATGGGAATATTGGGATTATAGGAAACGGTGCAGGACTAACAATGGCAACTATGGATTTGATTTATGAGTTCGGTGGGAGTCCTGCGAATTTTCTTGATATAGGCGGTGGAGCTAATTCAGAAAGAGTGAAGGAGGCTGTTTCTCTCTTGCTTGAATACCCTAAAGCTAAAAGTATATTTATCAATATATTTGGAGGAATAACCAGGTGCGATGAAGTAGCTAGAGGAATAGAAGGAGCATTGAAGTCTGTTGGTAAAATTAAGCCGATTTTCGTCAGGCTTTCAGGCACAAATGAAGAGGAAGGGAAAAGGATACTTAAAGAGTTGGGAATAAGTTCATATAATGATCCAATTGAAGCTGCGAGAAGCACTGTCAATTCTGTAAAGGGAGGTGAATAACAAAATGGCAATATTAGTCAACAAAGATACAAAAGTATTGGTCCAAGGGATTACCGGGAAAGAGGGATCCTTCCATACTAAGTTAATGCTTGAATACGGTACAAAAATTGTTGCAGGAGTTTCACCTGGCAAAGAAGGTCAAGAGGTTTACGGTGTAAAGGTATATAACAGCGTAGAGAATGCTATGTCTGAGAATCCGCATATTGACGCATCTATAATTTTTGTACCAGCCGCTTTTACTGCAGATGCTGTGTATGAAGCAATTAAAAATAAAATAAAAAACATTATCGTTATAACTGAAGGGATTCCCGTGCATGAGACGATGAAATTTGTCAATTATGCGAATGAGAAAGGCATAAGAATTATAGGTCCCAACTGTCCTGGAATTATAGTTCCAAACGAGACGAAAATTGGCATAATGCCAGGAAGCGTATTTACAAGGGGCCCCGTAGGCATAATGTCAAGAAGCGGTACTTTGACTTATGAGATAAGTTACGCTCTATCAAGAGAGGGAATTGGGCAATCGACTGTTATAGGCGTTGGAGGAGATCCGATAATCGGTCTAAACTTCATAGAAGTTATGAAATTATTTAATGATGATAAAGAAACGAAGGCGGTAGTTATGGTGGGGGAAATAGGAGGCGACATTGAAGAAAGAGTAGCAATGCGATTTAAGAAAGGAGAATTTGACAAGCCGATAGTTGCTTACATAGCAGGCAAAACAGCACCTCCGGGCAAAAGAATGGGGCATGCGGGAGCTATAATTACTATGGGAGAAGGCACTTATGAGGGAAAAATCAAAGCTTTAGAAAATGCAGGAATACCTGTAGCAAAAAACCCATTTGAAATTCCAAAACTGATTAGCAAACTAATTTGATTCTAAAATTCAAAATGTTTTTTATTTGAACCAAAAGTCGAGACCTTTAGTTTGAGATTTTACATTTTCTTTAAAAGACTTTTGAAGTCTTTCAATAGCGTTTTCAACTCTAGCTTCATTAAAGTCATGCTCCTCCACTAATATTTCTTTAATTTTTTCAACAGAAGGTTCTTTCCACTGTATTGTATAATTATCGGTAACTTCGGGGTTCATAAAATAGTTGAAGATTTCATAGTAATCTACCTGAGTTTGAGGAAGGCTCTTGAGAATTTCCTCCGTTTTCTCATAGCTTTTTACAATTTTCAAAGCTGTTTTGATTCCAACCCCCTTAATACCGTCAGGATTGTAATCCGTACCTAGCATAATTCCTATGATTATAAGCTTCTCTCTGTTGATGCCGAGCTTTTCATAAATTACGTTTGATTCTATAACTTCCGGTTTGATATCAATATAGACATCTTTTTTAGGTAGCTTTCTCTTTCCAGAGACTGTAAGGTTCCTAACCACTCTTGGCGACCCAAACAATATACTGTCATAATCCTGACTTCCAGAGCTCCAGACATCTCCTTTTTTTGCCATATATGCAGCCTGAGCCTCCCCCTCTGCTGGAGCTTGTACAGTTGGAAGGCCCATGGCATCAAGTAGCTTAATAGCCTCTTTCACCATCTCGTCATTAAGCCTCGTAGACATCTGGGCATATTTCCTAGCTTCTTCATATTTCTCTTCAGCAATTGCTACCTGATATTTTTTGGCTGCCTCTTCTTTTACTTTTCTTCTTTTCTCTAGTTCTTTTTCCTTCAAACTAGGAGGTAGACCATCAAATACATATATAGGCTTAATTCCTGCTTCAATAAGATTTATTGTTCTATAAAAAATTCCGCTTAAATGGCTTGTTACTCTTCCTTTATTATCTATAAGGGGTGTCCCGTCAGGTTGCCTTATAGCCGCTAGAAATTGATATAGTGCATTATATGCATCAATTGCAATCGTTCTTCCTTTAAGTGATTCAAGCTCAATCTCTTTTATAGCCTCAGGAGGAATAAGATCCCTTATATTTACTCCCAAGATGCTCAACTCTCTTTGTTCAATTCTATACTTAAGACGTCCTCTTTTATTAAGCTTGTCTTTAAAAGTCCATATAATTCCATTTTCATAATAGTTTTCAAAAATTCAGAATAACTTACTTCTGCAGCATTGTTGACAGCCTCATATAATTCTTTATCAGTAGATATTCCATTTTTGAGCTGGAGAACTCTATAAATTATCTCCTGAAGAGGCAAATTCCTCCAGATGCTTTTTATTTTTACCCCCTCCATTTAAATATAAGGAGTCGTCTCTATTATTTTCTTGCTAATAGCTTGTCTCGCTTGCTCAAACCATTTAATATAGTATTCGATCATCTGCTTAGTAATTGACGGCTTTATTACTTGCAGGGCATCCTCAAAGTGTCTCATCCTAATTTCAGTTGCCGATAAATTCTCTCTTAATGCCCTCAACCCTGCTTCTCTAACCAAAGCCTCTATATCTGCACCCGTATATCCCTCAGTAATTTCTGCAATCCTCTCCAGATCGACGTCGCTTGCTAAAGGCATCTTCTTTGTATGAATCTTTAGAATCTCTAGTCTATCGTCTTTGTCCGGAGGGGGAATGTAGATGAGCTTTTCAAGCCTTCCTGGCCTCAAGAGAGCAGGGTCGATTATATCTGGCCTGTTAGTTGCAGCTATAACTATAACGTTTTCTAAGCTTTCAATTCCATCCATTTCTGTCAGCAATTGGCTTACTACTCTTTCAGTAACATAAGAGTCGCTTGACATTCCCCTTATTGGTACAAGCGAATCAATTTCGTCGAAGAATATAATAACAGGAGAGTATTGTCTTGCTCTCCTGAATATTTCCCTTATAGCTTTCTCACTCTCTCCAACCCACTTGCTCAACACCTCTGGACCTCT
>NZ_JBMFSV010000027.1:0-13607 GCF_049967375.1 Fervidicoccus sp.
ATGGAGTCGTTATCCAATTATTACCTTTTTCAACGATGTAGGAGAGCTTGAAAAATATGGAGAATCAATAGAGGTAATGGATGCCCATATAGCTGAACATCGCCTGTATTAATCCAAGTCCGAGCACTATAAGCAAAATTGCCAGTACGATTACATATGTCCTCATAGCCTTCAGCTTCATATCTTCTCCCTGTTGCTCGCTTGAGCTGAATATCTCGGCTATTATTCTTCCGTAGTAAAAGCTTGATATTCCGCTGTTAATTATGGCAATTACTACAAGCCATATGCTATAGGTTAGTCCTGCCTGAAATAGATAAACCTTTCCCCAAAATCCCAAGAGAGGCGGGAGGCCTAATAGGTTGAGCATTGCAACTATAATTGAGAACGCGACAACAGGGTCTCTTCTGTACAAACCCTTAAGCTGTGAAAGCTCCACCATAGAACCGTATCTGCCGGAAACTAAAAAGCTTAAAGACTTTGAAAGTGCGTAGCTCAAACCCTGAACAGCTATAGCTGCAGAAGAGAAGAGCACTAAAGTTTGGTTGCCGGTAATTGCACCGTTTAGAAGTCCGACCATTCCTACCATTATGTATCCTATTTGCGCTATGCTACTGTATGCAAGTATCCTCGGAAATACTTTCGAAGTAAATGCTGCAAAGTTCCCAAAAGTCATTGTAAGTATGCTTAAGATCGAAATCATGAGAAGAGCAACGCTTGATGGGGAAAGGTAGAAAGTGTAGTAGAGCATCCTGGTAAACGCAAAAATTACTCCTACTTTTATCACTCCAGTTATGAGGGAAACTGACTTCCCATCGGCAAATGAATATACATCAACCATCCACCACTGGAATGGAAATATCCCCAGCTTAAACCCTATCCCTGCAGTCAGCATAACTATTGCGATCATCGCGAGCTTGCTCGTTAGGGGGTACACTCCTCCATATATTTCATCTCCTCCGAAGTAAATCCCGCTGCCCAGCCATAAAACTATAAATGCGGTGGAGACTACACCCATGAGAGAGTACTTGAGAGCAGCATCAGAGCTCAGCTTGCTTTTTTCGCTCGCTATAGCAATGTATGATGATATGACGATGAGTATCCATGAGGAAAGGAACATGCTTATGCTCGATGATTCTGATATGAGAATTGATCCCAGTTCGCCGAGGAAGAGCACAGATGTGAATATAGAATACCTTTCCAAGTCATCTGCCATTGAAGCGTACGCGAGGAGCACAACCAGGGCAATAAACGCTATAAATACCGAAGGTATGGCTGCAAATCCGTCAAGCAAAATCTTTCCTCCAAGAATCAGGGAATAGCCGACATTTATTACTTTGAATGCAAGCATGGAGAGCAGAATTATTTGAACGAACAAATATGCGGACGAAAGAGCGGTTAAAACACCGAAATAGCTTTTTTCCTTATAGGAGTAGCTCAAAATTAATGGAGATAAAGCTCCTATAAAGCCTATAGCAATTGTTATTAAAAATAAACTTTCACTGGACAGCATTTCATATCACCACAGTATGCTTATTAATAATAATATTAAAGCTCCTAATATGAAATAAAAAATATAGAGATACAGCCCTCCCGTATGGAGCTTCCTGAAGGCAACGCTTATTTTTCCGCCTGCTGCAGGTACTAGAACGTCCATCAGCTTGTCGTATGGCTTCTCAAAGAATCTGTATATAGCCTTTCCGATAATAGCGACAAGAAGACCGAAGTTGTGGTAAATTACATTAATATACCACCTGTCGCTGAGGAAACCTTCTATTGGGCCTATTTTCTCAACAACCTTCTTCGAATTTATGGCATTGAATAAATATGCGGAGAGCGACAGCAAAAGAGCAATAACTACTATCGTCAGCGATACATACATTGGAAGCCCAATCTCAATAGAATAAGAGGAGCTTATCGCTGAAAATGAAGCTGTAACAAAGGTGGAGAAGCCTCTAACGATAAATGGCCAGGCAATTCCCAGAAGTATTGACAGAAGCGCTAGTATCGAATATGTAGAGAGAACATATGCTGGCGGCTCCTCCACTTCCCTGCTTCCCTTATTAAATTTATAGTTGTATAGAAGGAACCTTGTGCTGTAGAATGCTGTAAAAAGTATTGTTGTCATGAGTAGTATAACTGGAATGTAAAGTCCCGTGGATAGATATCCCTCAACTAAAGCGTCTTTCGTCCAGAATCCCAAGAATGGGGGTATGCCCGCAAGAGAAAGCACCAATAGCCACATCATCGACATCGACCCTTTTAGCCTATATAGGTTAGGCCATTCGTCGATGAATCTGCTTCCTCCCTCATGTATAAATGTCCCAGCTCCTAAGAACAGTCCTGCCTTAAATACTGCATGCGCGATTAGGTGAGCTAGCACAAAGGTCAGAATTATTGAAGGCTCAGAGGAAAAAGCTGCTGCGCCAATTCCTGCAAACATGTATCCCAATTGGCTGGCAGTTGAGTAAGCTAGAATCAGCTTTGCTTCCCTTGCGACGAGAGCCATGCTACCTAAAGCGAAAGCCGTAACAGCACCTATTAAGAAGATTGCATAGTAAAAAGCGTGTACTGCAGAGAGGACTCCCGCTGAATTGGGGGCACCGAGCGAGATGAGCTCTGAAGAACCATAGATGAAGAGTGGGGATATCCTCAGCATAAAGTAGACTCCCGCCTTGACCATTGTAGCTGCGTGTATTAGAGCGCTCACTGGCGTGGGGCCTGTCATTGCTGTTACGAGCCACTCGTGAAGCGGGAATTGGGCGCTCTTAGCTAATGACCCCATGCTGAGCATGAACATAGTAAGACCGAGGATCCCGCTTGTGTAGAGAGATGATAATATGTGTGGTGCCTTGTTCATGAGGACGTTGATTTCAAAGCTACCTCCATACAAATACAAAATGAATATGGCAATAAGCATCAGAATGTCGGGAACTCTTGTAAAGAGTATAGCCCTCAGTGCGCTCATGCTCGGATAAGAGAACATGGGGGTGTTTTTAACATATCTGTTTGGCTCCCCCACCATTCTCTCTTCTTCATCGTTCCTCCAATGACCGATCAAAGCGTAGCTTGCCAGCCCCGTGCCTTCCCATCCGAAGAATAGAAGGATGAGGTTATTCGCAGATACCACCGTCATCATGCTCCCAACAAAGAAGGTAAAGTACACGAAGTACCTGTTGTAGCCCTCATCCCCCTTCATGTAATTTGTGCTGTATATAGCTATGAGCAGAGAGAGGAATGATACTAGAGCCATCATTATTACTGAAAGCGGATCATATATGAATGAAAGCGAAAAACCAATGAATGGATAGCTGGCCAAAGAAACCACTTTGCTTTCCCTATTCGCCAATATATCAACAAGCAATGCAAGAGATGCTAAAAATGATATAGTTAGTGAAATAATGCTGAGAGATGAATTTACCTTTTCAAATCTTTTACTATATGAAAGCATAGCTATTACTGATGCAAAAATGAAGATTTGAAGAACCGCGAGGAAGTACAACTGGCTCAGAATCATTGTGCGCTCACCCCTCCTATGAAAGTTATTAATGCATTGGAATATGCCGGAGCAATTATGAACATGAGAATTGCTAGCAATGACACAATTATTAGAGAAAGAACTATGGTCATGTTCTCCCTTACATCCCTCTTTTCATTCAAATATGGACCGTGGAAGACCCTTTTGTAATTGTAGAAAGAATAAGCTATTGTGAGGGAAAAGCCTATGAATATCAATGCGAGTACTGTTGCGCCAAATTTTCCCATCCCCCAAAATGCGTCGACAGCGCCCCTCAGTATAAAGAGCTCGCTCCAAAATCCAATAGTAGGGGGCATTCCGCTTATGCTGAAAAAGCCTATAAGCGCCATATTTGCAGTAATCGGCATCACCTTCGAAAATCCTCCCATCTTCCTCATATCTCTTGCACCATCGAGGCTCAGCATCATGGAACCAGAGCTTCCGAACAAGAGCTCCTTTCCAAACGCATGAGATATGTAGTGAAGCAGCAGTCCCACGTAGCCATATATGCTATTTGTCGAAACTGCCAAAAGGAGGTATCCCATCTGCGATATGCTGCTGTATGAGAGAAATCTCCTAAAATCGCTCTCGTAAAGAGCATTCAGACCTCCGTAAATCATGGATACAGCAGCCCATAACGCGAGATACTTGCTGAAGCTGGCAAACATGCTTGGGAACACAGGAATGACGAACCTGAATATCGCATAAGGCGCGATGCCTGTAAATAAAGCAGACATCGCCATGCTTACTGGAGTAGGTGCCTCTGCATATGCATACGGAAGCCAAAGGTGGAAGCCGAAGGAAGCAGACTTAACCAAAAGACCTATCATTATTAAGTAGAAGGACCATGCCAGTACAGATGATGGAATATATTGTGCAATATTTTTGAGGCTTGCATATCCCGAATATACATCAAACGTCGCCGCATAAATCCCCAAAATTAACGAGCCAACTAGGAAGAGAACTGCCCCAACGTGAGTCCACACGAGGTAAATTAGTGAGACCTTTCTTTTGTCGTTATATCCGTAATTGTTAACGAGTATAAAGCTTGTGATCAAGGAGATCTCTAAAAATAGGTAAAATTCCAAGAGGTTTGTTGAGAGTATAGATGCATATATTGACAAAGTGAACATGAAGAGTAGGAAGTAGAATATAGACAGCTCTGTCTTCGTCTCTCTCCCTTCAGCTCTGAGCCTGCTTGTCATGTATGGGTAGGAATAATAGGCAGTTAACATCGAAAGCACAAGAACGGTAATTGCAATCGGATAAGTGATAATATTTACCTGAAAGTCAAATACCCCAATATAGTTAGCGCTCAGAAATGAGCCATCATAATAAGTGCTCGTGAACCCATTTAAAGCTACAGGTACGAGTGAGAGAATTGTCGCTAGCACGTACATTGAAATAGTGCTAGAGTAGACTCCTTTTTCGCTCTTTGTGAGCTTTACCATTAATGCGAGCAAAACTATAGGCAAGACTACAGATAAAAGAATCAAATGCAAGTTCTGGATCATTTCTTCTACCTCCCCTCCTCCTCGCTCTGCTCAACATTTATTTCTAAAGTTTTGTGGGTTCTGTAGTATAGAATGACGATCGATACAGCGATTAAAAGCTCGCTTGATGCTATAATGATCGCGAAGAACGAATACACCGCGCCCTGAACGGGGACGAGCGAAGCAATGTAGGTTAAATAAAGTAGGGCGCCGTTAAACATGACCTCCGCTCCGATGAGCATCCTCACTAGGGATTTAGAAGAGAGAATGACTGTGAGCCCTGTTGCCAGTAGGGCGGCAATCACCAACTTATATACATCCATAATTATATCGATCATTGTTTCCTTCCACCTCTCTTGATACTTTTTGATAAATAAATTGAGAATGCTGAAGCGATGATTATTCCGCATGAAGCGATTATGAGCGGAAACGCAAATTCGTTAAGAAGATATGAAGATAAATCGCTTCCATTTAATATTGTCGGCGAAGGCTGAGCCGGCATAGAGCTTGAAACAGTATATATTACAAGGTAAAAGACGACGAATGAAACAACGCCGATGACTGCTGGAATGGCTGGATCTACGCTCTCTGCTTTGCTTTCTCCAATCATGGAAAGAGAAATGATGAAGAAGAGAACTGCCGCTCCCACGTAAACAATTATCTGAATTGCTGCGATGACCTGAAATCCGAGCATAGCAATAAGAGCTGAAACGGAGAGCGCTATTCCCGCCAATATGAAGGCATTGTAGACTAAAGTCTTAGTCTTGATAATGAGCAGCGAAAGGACTATTGAAATTAAGCCAAGTGAGATGAATGAAACCAAATATGCAATAGTAGGAAGTTCATTCAACACGCTCATATACGATTCCCCTCTTCGGATCTAGTCTAGCTCTATATATGTTTGCTTTCATTAAGTTCGCATCCGGATCGTATTGGAACTTCTCCAGCATGTAAAGCATTTCCTCCCCCTTTTCAAACACAATATCATGAGTTTTAGCGTGCCTCAGCGCTTCTGCAGGGCATATGTCAACGCAGTACCCGCAGAAGACGCACCTCTCATAATTAATAGCTGGCCTAAGCTTCTTGTCGGTATCTTGAAACATCTTCATAGCGTTTGCAGGGCAAACTCTTGCGCACATTGAGCAGCTTATGCACTTTTCCTTATTGTAAATAATGAACCCCCTGTACTTTTCGCTGGGAACCTGCTTTACTATAGGATATCTGAAGGTCAGCCTGTTTGGCTTGAAGAGGAGCTTAGCTCCCAGGAAGAGAGCTCTTGCATGATTTACCGCCTTTCTTCCGATGCTGAACCTCCTGTTTTTGGCGCTTTTGTCGACATATTTTCCTGGCATCAGAGAGCACCTCCTGAAATCCATACCAACGCTATAGACCAGGCTATTCCTACCATGGTCACCACGAACCAGAACTTCCAAGCCCCTCCTAATGCTTGGTCTATCCTCAGCCTTCCGTATATTGCCCTTGTAAAGACCATTGTTAACGAAACAATCAGTGCCTTAACTACAACTATAATTGCCGGTATAAGCACAAAGCTTATGAACGCATGACCCGGGATCACGATTAAGGGGCTCCATCCTCCCAAGAAAAGAAGAGTGAAGATGAGGTTGTAGACGAACATTCTCGTATATGGGATCCCCATGCTCAGCCCATACATGAGACCGCTATATTCTGTATACGCTCCCATGACTATTTCTGAATCTGCCTCGGCTATTTCAAACGGGAATCTACCTGTAGCCATGAGGACGGAAACGTAGAAGGTAATTGCAGATATCGGGTTTAGAACTATCCCCCATATATGCTGCTCCTGAACAGCAACGGTAAAGTCTGGCGTCGAGTATATTATTACTGCGCTTACCGCAGAGAGAATTATCAGGAGCTCATATGCGGAGATGAGAAATGCCTCTCTTGTGCTTCCTAATAAGGAGAACTTGTTATTGCTTGACCATCCTGCTAGTATCGTAAGCAGGGGAGGTAGAGTTGTAAGGCCTACAGCCACAAGTATAGAGTTTGAGGTTGGAGAAGGGTAGTAATATGGGGAAATCGGAATAGATGCGATTGGAAGGAGTGCAACCACGAAGCCCAAAATTGGGGCTATAAAATATGGAAGGAGATCTACGTTCCTAGGTATGATTATCTCCTGAAACATATACCTCATTAAATCAGCTAATAGCTGAATAGCTCCTCCTATCTTTGGGGAGATCTCCAGCGGTCCATACCTCATCTGAATCCTTCCGGCGATCTTTCTCTCAGCCCAGATCAAAAAAATGAGGGCGCCCATGACAGTTATGAGACCTGGAACAATTACCAGGTAAAATATTGGAGGGTAGAGTATTATGTTGAGTATTGCCTCTATGATCCCCATTATCTATCAGCCTCCGGAGGGAAGTAATCTATGCTTCCGTATATAGCTACAAGATCTGCAAGCCTGTATCCTACTGGTAGGTACTTCAAAATTATGGAGTTTCTGAAAGAAGGGGTGACAACCCTTACTCTATAGGGCTTAAGATCTCCAGAACTTTCTATATAGTAGAAAAGCTCTCCTCTAGAAGCTTCAATTCTTGAATATGCGGTGCCTTTCTGCGGCTTAAGGTTCAAGAATGAAGCTGGTAACTTCACCCTCTTTTCCGCATCATATATATCTTTCATTATCTTTGTGAACTGTTTCATATATTTCTCATTGAATATGGGTCCATCGGGTATCTTCTTTGAAAGCTGCCTTAGCATAGAAATGCTCTGCCTGATTTCATCTACTCTCTGCATAACTCTAGCTAGACAATCTCCCTCTTTATATATGGGGACCTCAAAGTCTATTTCCGTATATGCATTGTACGGCTCCTCCACTCTCACATCATAGGACACTCCGCTTGCTCTTAGGTTTGGACCAACTACTCCAAGGCTGACTGCCATTTCCTTAGACATAACACCCACGTTCTCCAGCCTGCTCCTTATGACCGGGTTGTTAACAAACATGATTTCATATTCTTTCAGTCTTCTTTCTATGTATGATATACCTCTTTCAAGTTCATCGAAAAAGTCCTTCGGAACATCTCTTCTCACTCCTCCAGGAATGTGGTAGGAGTGCGTGAGTCTTGCACCGCTCATCCTTTCTGCAAGCTCGATTGGAACCTCTCTATCTCCGAAAAACCACATATATCCTGTTGAGCTACCTAACATGATCGCCAGAATTCCCATTCCATAAAGGTGGCTGGCAATTCTGTTTATCTCAGATAGAATCGTTCTCAAATATAGAGCCCTAGGAGGAACATCTATTCCTAAGAGCTTTTCTAGAGCTAAAACATATCCTAACGAAATATTCCCCGCATCTAGAATCGCAAGCCTTTCAAATAATACGGTGTTTTTCACCCACTCTTTAGTTTCGCTGAGCTTTTCCATAGTTCTGTGGACATACCCTATATCAGGGTCTACTTCAGTCACTATATCTCCATCAACCTTGACAATGAACCTCATGTGTCCGCTACTTGGGTGCTGCGGTCCAATGAACAATACCATTGTGTTATCGTCTATTTTCCTCGTGGAAATGAACTGATTTTGTATGTTTTCAATTTGCAATTCAAGCACCTCTCATTTCTTCAACATTATATCCTCAACTATGACTTTGAAGTCCTTCCTCAGAGGATATTTAAATCTGAATTCCTCAGGATCGAGCAGGAGGTACTTAAGGTCGCTGTGCCCCTCGAAGAATATCCCGAACATTTCATGTGCCTCTCTCTCCTGAAACTCTGCAGATCTCCAGACCTTAGTTAGGCTGTTAACTCTTGGACTGCTCCTGTCGAGCTTCGTTCTTATTTCAAGGATCTTAGGAGATATATCTTTACGAGTATAGCTTGAGACGTGCACAACAAGTTCAATTTCGTTCCTCTCGGGGTAGTCGACTGCGGATATAGATATTACGTGATCGTACCCTGATTTATAAAGCTCTTCCGCTTTTTTCAAGAGCTCCTCTTTTGAGACATAAATTGCGCTCTGACTCGCGCTCAATTTTCCTCGCCACCTATTCAGTTACTTTTTTCGAAGCGATCCTAAGCTCCCTTATCCTTCTCTGCATTGTCAATATTGCATTTTCAACTGCCTCAGGCCTTGGAGGACATCCAGGAATGTAAACTTCCACTGGAAGGAAGTCTCTAGGCTTCACCACATTGTAGCTGTTATAAAAAATCCCGCCATCGATTGCACAAGCACCCATAGCTATTACATACTTAGGAGAGGGCATCTGATCGTAAACGACTTTAAGCGCCTTTGCCATTTTCTTGCTGATAGTACCTTCTATAATAATCGTGTTTGTATTTCTTACATGCGTAAATGGAAGGCTCCCGTACCTCTCGCTGTCAAATCTGGGATCGTAAGTTGCAGCGAACTCGCAACCGCAGCAAGAGGTTGTAAAGTGTACAGGCCAAAGGCTGTAGGAGTTTGCCCAGTCGATCATTCCTGAAAAGGGCTTCAGAATTCTCTTAACAAGTTTAATTGTAAAGCGCATTATCTTATTAGATATGCTATTAGCAATTTCGATTGCAATTTCCATTATTCCTCATCCCATACCCAATTTTCGACTTTTTCTGCCTCCTTTATGCCGTAGAGGAGGATTGGCACAGAAACAAGGACTATTGATAAGAAAAATTCAGCAAGTTTATTTATATAAGCACCGCTGGAAAGAGAAAGAAGAAGAAACGTTACAACTACAGACTCAAAGCTAGCAAACAGGATAAAGAATCCCAAATATTGAAACCCTACTCTTACCCTCGCCTTATATTTCGGCGGATTCCCTGCCTCATACCGCTCGTCTTTCAGTCCAGTTATGGTTTTTTCTTCCTTTCTGAGGACGAAGTATAGAAGAGAGATGACCGTTAAAAGGAAGAATAACAATAAAGCAGGAACAACTCCATATGAAAATATTGCGGTAATTGTCACCTGATAAACACCAATTTATATAAGAAAATGATTTGGGATATTTAAATTTTTATAAAGTTAAAAAATTCAAAAATTTTTTAAATTTTTTTATAAAAAAAGATTTTTTTATAAAATATTAAAAATTTTATTTAAAAAGCGTTATGGAGATAGAAAGTCTGATACTTTTGGAGGCTCTAACGGCAATCCCTTTCTCTCTCTTATCTTCTTTACAACATCCATCAGCAATGAATCAGGAACTGGAGACCACCTGCTGAACTCCAATCCCCAGAACGCCTTACCTGCTGTTACGCTTCTAAGTTCACTAGCCAAATCGAAGGACTCGGCAACTGGGATCTCTGCGATAACTCTGGTAAGGTCTCCCGCTTCAGCTACCGTGAGTATTTTGCCCCTCTTTTTAGTTATTATGGCGGTAACACCGCTTAAGTAATCCATGGGAAGCCTTATGTCTAGCTTCTGAATAGGCTCCAGCAGTGTCGGCTTAGCGGATAGCATGCCTGCAAATATGGCATTTCTCACAGCTGGATATATCTGAGCGGGTCCTCTGTGAGCTGGGTCTTCATGAATGACTGCATCGTGCAATACGACCTTAACTCCTCTAACAGGCTCGTTAGCCAGCGGACCCTCCTTCATTGCAAGCCTAAAGGCTTGGAGTATAGTGTCCTTCACTTCCCTTAAGTACTGCAGGCCTGATGTTTTGTCTACGAATATATTGATGTTGTCCTCCACAAGCCATATCTTTCTGGCTTCATCGTAGTCCCAGCCAGCCTTATCCCTCAATATTTTTGCTCGGTCTCTGAAATCTTGATCATTGAATACCTGACCCTCTTGGATTAACTTAATCGTCTCCTCATTAAGCGGCTCAACACTTATGTAGAACTTGTTGTGCTTGTTGGGGCTCTTCCCCTCAAAGACATCGCTCGTTGTCCTGATGCTTTCTCTATATACAATTACTGGAGGAGAAGTTGTGACCTCAACTCCGTAGTTGTCCTTTAAGAATGTCATAGCTATTTCCAAGTGAAGCGGCCCCATCCCTGAAAGTAGATACTCTCCAGTCTCTTCATTTATCTTAACAACTAAATTGGGGTCTTCGATGCTAAGCCTATATAGAGATTCTATCAGCTTAGGAAGATCCTTAGTATTTTTGGGCTCAACTGCAACAGTTACTACTGGCTCGCTGACATAGTGAAGCCTTTCGAAGGGAGCCATTTCATCTTTATAGGCAACATCTACTACCGTCTCTCCCGCTCTAGCCTTATCAAGCCCTAACACCGCGAGGATGTTTCCGGCTACAACTCTATCCGCAACCTCTCTGGTTGGTCCCATATACAAGCTGACCTGAAGAATCTTCTGAGGGACCTTGCTGTTGACGAGCCAAACTTCCTTTCCGCTCTCGAGGTATCCAGAGAATAATCTTCCTGTCGCTACCAATCCAGCATGTGGATCAACTCTCATGTCATTGATCAGCATAACTGCAGAACCGTTGGGATCAGCTTCGAGCATGGCCTTTCCGATTGTTGAATTTATATCGCCTTTCCATATCTTTGGAATCCTATATTTCTGCGCTTCCCTCGGGTTGGGAACATACTTAATGACCATATCGAGAAGCGAATTCGCAATTGGAACCTCTTTTGCGAGCTCTTCTATAGCCTCTTTCCCCTTATTATAAGCGTCAATCACATGCGAAAGGTTAATCCCTTTCTTCGCGGATACTGGGATTGTAAAGCCCCACTTTTCCTTTGCCGATCCAAAAGCAACCTGTCCCTTCGCTGGGTCGAGAAGCCATTTGTCTCTAAATTCAGGTTCAGCCTGATTCATAATAAGCTTATTGATGTCCTTTATTATCTCAACAAATCTCTGTTGCATTTGTTGCGGTGTGTACTTGAGCTCTTTTATAAGTCTGTCAACTTTATTGATGAAAAGCAGGGGCCTTACCCTCTCTTCTAATGCCTGCCTCAGAACGGTTTCGGTCTGAGTCATTATTCCTTCAACAGCATCGACGACTACTATAGCACCATCCAAAACTCTGAGGCTTCTTGTAACCTTTCCAGTAAAGTCTACATGCCCTGGAGTGTCAATTAAGTTGATCACATATGACTTTCCGTCTACCTCGTGATAAAGGCTGACGTTTGCCGCTTTTACTGTTATACCCCTCTTCTGCTCTACTTCAAGATAATCAGTAGCCAGTGCCTCTCCAGCTACTTTTTGTGAAATGATTCCTGCTGCTGCAAGTAATGTATCAGATGTCGTCGTCTTTCCATGGTCGACATGGGCGATAATACCGATATTCCTCACTTGATCGAGGTTACCCATCATTTTTAAAATTTCAGGAACCATTTTGTATTTTACCATTCTTTATCAACTCCTGTATTTTATCGAATTTTCCGAACCTCTCTAACTTTGTATTAAAACAACATTCAAATTTAACCTGAAAAAGATTAAATAATGTTTCCTTTTTAAATGATTTAAAAATTTCTTTAGAAAATATATCAAAAAACGGGTTTTTAAGCATGTTTTTTAGTATATTCGCTTTAAATTTTAAACTAGGAGCTAAGCTATTCCGCTCCCAACGAAGGCTGAAGCTCTTCTTTGATTTTTTTCATCAGCGATTCTATCTCTCTCTTCTCTATCCTAATATTGCTTTCTAACACCATGGACTCCCTGTGCCCTCCAAATTTACCTTCAGCAAGCCTCTCAACAACTTCTCTGATCTTTCTCAAAACCTCGTCTTCCACCTCACTCTTTGATCTGAGAACAATTCTCAGCCCAAAATCCTTATCAGAAATCACGAGAGAGATGTCGGCTCCTTCTCTTAAAATTGAAGACGCCACATCGCTTTCAAAAGAGCTCACATGAGTCATAGCTATAATCAGCTCCCCTTTCCTCAGCAGCGACAGCCTCTGAAGTGCTTTAAGCTTTGCCATCCTCTTTGAAACGTCCTCTTCTCTTGTTTCGATTTCAGAAATTAACTTGTTATAGTTGCACCTGCTTGAAAGCTTTGAAGCGCATATGAATGTTGATTCGCTCGACCTTTTGAAGCGATTTGTATCGAAAACAATCCCGGCAAGCAATAGGCATGATGTTGCTTCATCTAGAAGACCTTCAGGAAATATAGATGCTATGAGCTCGGAAGTGGAGTAAGCAGTTCTGTCGATGTAATATTCCGATACAAATTTTTTTATGCTATTATAGTAATGATGATCTATTAGGAAAGTATATCCTTTAAGTATTTCTTGAAAATTAGGCAGCTGGCTTTCTGATGCGGTATCGAGTATTATAATCGTCTCTCCATTTACTTCGTTGATTTCATTAAGATACTCAAAGTTTTCTTGTTTACTTAAAAGAACTTTTTCCAGCCTTTCAGCTTCTGAAGAAATAGATTCTGGGAAAACTACTTTAATTTCACCACTTTGAGATCCAAACTCTCTAACAATAAGGCGCTTTAAAGCTAAAGCTGAGGAAAATGCGTCTACATCTGCTTGCTTATGAGTTACTATCACTATTTCCTTCTTTCTCTCTACTGCCCTTTTTATCAGTTCTTTTAAAGCGTAGTTCACTTATTTTTTCCTCCAAGCTTCTTTTTAGCCCATCTGCAATTCTTCCTGCCTTATCCTCCGGACCAAACGGAGTTCTCACTGCGCTTATAACCTCAACATCAA
>NZ_JBMFSV010000028.1:0-13175 GCF_049967375.1 Fervidicoccus sp.
TTGACATTTGTTAAAAGTTGCGGGCAAAAACACAATTATAGTCAATGCAACAGGATGTCTCGAAGTCTCAACAACTTCATTTCCATATACTGCTTGGAAAGTGCCTTGGATACATGTAGCGTTTGAAAACACAGGTGCGGTTGCATCAGGAGTAGAGAGCGCAATAAAGGCAATGAAGATGAAGGGCATGCTTGATCCGAATGAAGAAATTAACATTATTGCCGTCGCTGGCGATGGAGGAACATTTGATATAGGCTTTCAAGCATTATCTGGCATGCTTGAAAGAGGTCATAAAGTAATGTATGTATTGTATGATAACGAAGCATATATGAATACTGGTGTTCAGAGAAGCGGTGGAACTCCATTTGGAGCTTGGACAACGACAACTCCAGTAACTAAAAGAATAAGAGGAGAGTGGAGAAATAAAAAAGACATCTTTGATATAGTTATTTCGCATGGAGTGAAGTACGCAGCGGTAGCAAACCCCGCATATACAGTCGATATGATGAATAAATTCAAAAAAGGACTTGAACAGGAAGGACCTTCCTTTGTGCATGTATTAATGCCATGCACCACTGGGTGGAGATTTGATCCGAAATATGGAATAACCATCGCAAGACTTGCTACAGAAACTGCTATATGGATAAACTATGAATATGACAATGGGAAGCTAGACGTAACGATTCCAGTTAAAAAGAGGAAACCTGTTAAAGAGTATCTGAAGATGCAAGGAAGATATGCTCATCTCAATGATGTTGAAATATCATATATACAAGAACAAGTTAACAAAAAAGTCGAAGAAGTTAACAAAAAAGTTGGGAGAGAAGTTATAGGTCCTCTTGAAGCTTAGAGCTTATTTTTTCAATTTTTTTGCATATCAGATCATATACTTTTTTTGGATCTGCTCTTTTATTAGTAGCCTCCAAAACTTTTCCTACTAAAAATTGTACTGCCTTTTTATCTTTAATGCTGTCTTTTACCGCTTCTGGGTATTCATTCATAATAGATTCTATAACCTTTAGAATTTCTTCTTCAGAATAGATAACTTCAAACCATCCCTTTTCTTCAACTGCTCCCTTCAGGCTTTTTCCATTTATAAGTTCTGGTATCAATTCCTTTGCCATTTTTATTGTAATTTTACCTTCCCTCAGCATTTCTAGCAGCTCAGCTATTTTCTGCGGCGGAATGTATTTATTTAACTCATTTGTATCTCCTGACGGGATCCATCCCAAGACATCGTTTACGATAAAAGACGCGGCTTTTTGCGTATCAATAGAAGTCGATTTCATGACCTCTTCAAAGTAATCTGATAGCTTTTTATCTGAAACAAGAACACTGGCGATATATTCGCTTAATTTGTAGTCTTTTATGAATCTCTCCTTCCTTTTGTCTGGAAGCTCTGGCAGGCTTTCTCTTATTTTCTTTACCAATTCTTCGCTTATCTCAATTGATGGCAAGTTTGGATCAGGGAAATATCTGTAATCCTCTTCAGTTTCTTTTGCCCTAGTTGCAAATGTCACTTTTCTCTCCTGATCCCAGTGCCTTGTTTCCATTTCAACTTCTCTGCCCAAATTGAGCAAAGTTCTTTGTCTCGTTATTTCATATACTATAGCATTTTCAATTTCTGCTATGCTACTAATGTTTTTCAGTTCAACTCTTTTTCCCCCGCCTATACTAATATTGACATCAACTCTCATCGATCCTTCGAGACTGAAATCAGCTATTCCTAAATGCTCAAGTATGCTTCTAAGCTTCTTGAGAAAAGAAGAAACCTGCTGATGTGTTTTGAAGTCAGGCTCGGTAACGATCTCTAGCAAAGCTATACCACTTCTATTGTAATCAATTAGAATATAATCACTTGTAATCATTGAGCCAGAGGGATAGAGGATCTTTCCGGGATCTTCTTCGATATTAATTCTCCTTATCCTCGCAACATAGCTGTTACCATTTACCGTATAACTCACATACCCATTTTTAGCAATTGTAGATACGCCTTTTCCGTCATACTGTGTAATCTGGTAATTTTTAGGGAGATCTGGGTAGAAGTAATGCTTCCTCGTCCATGATAATGTTTTAGATATCTCCATGTTAAGCGCTATTGCAACCTGGATGGCCTTTTCAACTGCTTTTTTATTAATCATTGGAAGTGAGCCAGGAAGCCCAAGACATACTGGACATACATTCGTATTTGGAGGACTATTTCTGTAGTCCGAACTGCAACCGCAGAAGAGCTTAGTCTTTAAGCTAGTCATCTGGACATGTATTTCTAATCCGATCATTACATCATTTTTACTCATGCTTCATCACCAATTCTATAGCCTTAGCTATTGATAGAAGTGTATAGTCACTCCAAACTCTCCCAATGAGTTGTAAGGATTTTGGAGAGCTCTGAGAAAAACCCGTAGGGATGACAATGGCAGGTGAGCCGATCAAGTTAGCAAGCATAAGAGGAGCATCGACTGCATTCAGCTTAGAAAGATCTCTTGCATCATACTTTAGTGGAAGGGGTCTTATCAGGCTACCTGGTGTTACTATGAACTTAGTTTCTTCGTTAAGAATTCTATCTATTCTCTTTCTTAAATAAGTTCTTGCCTTTAGAGCCTTAACGTAATAAGTTTCATAGTATCCCTTGCTTAATATAAATGTTCCAAGAAGGATTCTCCTTTTCACTTCCCACCCAAAAAGAGTTCTGTTTTCCATATAAAAAGAATCGTAGTCATTTTTTTCTACATTCGAAATTCTTTTCCCATATCTAAGTCCATCAAATCTTGCCAAGTTACTGCTTGCTTCAGAGAATGCAATTATATAATAAATCTGCGGTATTTTCAATATCAGAGGCTCATCTATTAATTCGATAGACGCACCATAACTTTCAAGCATTTTTAAATCTTTCCAGAACTCATTTATAAGTCCTTCATCGGCCTGAGGATGTTCAATTAAGTTTTTTATCACAATAAGCTTTAGCTTTTTTAAGATATCGACATCTGCTTCGGAATATGCTAACTTAAGCATTTTTTCTTTATTTATTCCTGGAAATTGACTGGTAGGATCCCTTTCATCAGACCCCGAAATTATTGAAAAAAGCAGAATTAAGTCTGAAATGTTGGTAGCCAAAGGTCCAATCTGATCCATGCTGTCCGCATAAGATATAAGTCCATATCTGCTAACAAAACCATAAGTTGGCTTAAAACCATAGATACCAGTCCACGCCGCAGGTAACCTTATACTTCCTCCTGTATCGCTACCCAAAGCAAGCTTAACTGTTCCTGAGGAAACTGCTACAGCACTTCCCGAACTACTTCCGCCGGGTGAAAGTTCGATATTTAAGTTGTTTAAGGTCGGTCCAAAAGCGCTGGTCGTTCCAAGAGCTCCCATAGCAAATTCATCCATATTCGTCTTTCCAAAAATTATGCCCCCCTCTGCTTCTATCCTCTCGACTACGGTAGCAGAATATCCTGGTACATAATCTTCTAAGATCTTGCTAGCACAAGTTGTCCTTATCCCTTTAGTGGAAATGTTATCTTTTACTGCTATAGGTATTCCTGACAGTTTTCCTTTCTTAAAAATGCTTTTATCTTCATTAGAAGTGAGCGTTATGAAAATATTGTACTTAGGATCATTTTTTATAGCTTGTTCAACAGCATCTTCAAATGGCTTCTCAGGATCGAGCGTACCTTCTTTGATCATTTGCACCTGTTCAATTACTTTTGTCTCTTTCTTCGTAAAAGTCACCTATTTAGAAACTTTTGGACCTTTTACATAACCATCTTCAATAAATTCTGGTTTAATGAAATCTGCTGGATTTATCATTTGATTTGTAACCTCGTCTTCTCTAAGCCTTCCAGTGGTGAGATAAATTTCGCCCTCATCCTCCACTTCAATTGAAAGAACTTCATCGATGTAAGATTTTATCATTTTCAAATCTTCAATCATTTTTTCCACTTCATCTTCATCAAGCTTTATTCTTGAAAGAAAAGAAAGATGGTTGATTATTTCTCTATTGATATCGTTTTCTTTTTCCATTTTAATCACATCATATATAGATTTATTTTATAAAAACTAGTTATAAAATAAAATTTTTTCAAAATAAAAAGATTTAGCTGGAAGATTTCTTAGAAAAAAAGTCCGTTAACAAAACCTTCTTAGCAATTTCTAATATAAAGATATTTTTCCTCGCCGGAAAAGCTACATTGAAAACCCGAGTGTTTCCTATTTCAGTATCTAATATTTTTCCATTATGAGCGTGACCGTGGATAACGTAATCTAGAGTATCTAAATCTTTAATAAGTCTTTCAGCCCTTTCTGAGCCCATTTGAGGCCAGAGAAATGGAAGTTCACCTTGCAATGTCTTAAAAGTGGGCGGATAGTGCGTTAATAGTATTTTTAATTCTCTTTCTCTCCTTTCAGTTTTTAGGAATTTTTCAATAAGCACAAGTCTTCTTTCATATTTTTCTCTTATGTTCGGAATATTTTTATATTGCCATTTAGTAGGCACGTCTAAAACACCAGTAGTCCCCAATACCGTTACAGTGTAATTTTCTATATTTAATTGTACATTTTCATCATCAAGCCAAATAACCCAGCTATATTCTTTTTTGACCTTTTCCCTTTCTTCTTCATATTCATCATTTCCAAAAATCGAAATAATTTTTTTAAACTTACACTTTTTAATTATAGAGAAAAAATCGCTGAAATGTTGAATTTTGCCCCTATCTATAATATCTCCTGCAAACATTGCAACCTCAAATTCTTCCTCTCTATTGCATAACCTTTCTATAGAGAGAGAAAACTCGTTTTTAAACAATGGCAGGTGAATATCACTTGTGAAAAACAACTTCAAATTTTTTTCACCAGGTCAAAAAAGTTTTCATATATTTTTTCTCTAAGGTAGTTTTCCCCAACACCTTTGATTTCCGCAAGGTATTTAATCGCTTCAGGAATCATTTCTGTTTTAAGGAGTGTGCCTTTGTATATGTAGGGACCGTCGCTCTCCGTAAGCAATTTTTTCAAATCAGCTTTTCTAGCCACTTCTTCATGCTTTTTTTGCATTTTTAATGCAACGTTTATTGAAATATAATATCCTGTCTCTTGTATTTTTTGCATTAACTCAATGGGACCGTTATACCAGTGAAATATTGCTCTATTTATTTCTTTTCTAGTAATTAGCTCATAGACAAGTTCCCAAGCATCTAAGGCATGTATATTCAATATGGCATCATATTCCCTCGCAATATCTAAAAAAGAGGCGAAGAATTCCTTTTGTCTCTCAAATGTTTCAGGATGCATTCTGGCATCCAGCCCAACTTCTCCAAGACAAGGCGATTCAGAATTCTCAAGCATGTTTTCTATTGTTTTTATGTCTTCTCTAGAAGACCTTGAGACGTTCCATGGATGTATACCTACACAAGGATATACTGCTTTAAAATCTTCTGACAGCTTTACTGTCCTTTTAGAAGATTCAGCATCATCCGAAACCGCTATTAAAAGAAATTCTTTTTCATAATTGGAAAGGCTTTTTTCTTCATATTCATACGCATGAGTATGAGCATCAATATATTTAAAGCTTGCCGCAGAAATCAAAGAACACCGCCGGTCTGTTCTCTAACTTTATTCTTGATCCATTCGACAAACTCTTTCTCACTAGAGAAGGAAAGCTTTTCTTCTTTAGGCTTATATCTCTTATCGCTATCTTCCCCATAAGTTAGGTAGGAAACAGTCAAACTTCCATTTTCAAGCTCGGATTTTCCTATTACTGCAATCAATGGAATTCTAAGCAATCTTGCATCTCTTAGCCTAGCATTCAATCTTCCTTCTACCATTAGTTGAGTTCTGATGCCACTCTGCATCAAAAAGTTATTGATCTCCTCTGCCCTTTTGACCTGCTGAGGATCTGACTCTTCAACTGGCAACACTGCTACTTGAATTGGAGAAATCCATAAAGGAAGTCTTCCTGCATATTGTTCAAGGAGTATTCCAATAAACCTCTCAATGCTTCCCAAAATAGCTCTGTGTATCATTACCAGCCTTTTTTCCTTGTTGTCCTTGTCTATATATGTGAGATCAAACCTTTCTGGCAGATTGAAGTCAAGCTGAATAGTTGCGCACTGCCATTCCCTTCCTAAGGCATCGGTAAATATTACATCTATTTTTGGACCATAAAATGCTGCATCTCCAATAGATTTTGTATATTGAACATTAAGGCTTTTAAGGGCATTTTCTAGTGCAACTTCTGCCTTTTGCCAGATCTCCTCGCTTCCCATATAGCTTTCTTTGTCAGAAGGATCTCTCAAGCTCAGAATAAATTTGTAATCTTTAAGTCCCATTGTATCATAGATTTCCTTAGTCAGCTTTAATACTCCAGAGATTTCCTCCTCTATCTGATCTTCTCTTGCAAATATGTGTGCATCGTCTTGGGTGAACCCTCTCACCCTTGTTAAGCCGTGAAGTGTTCCTGCTCTCTCATACCTATGTACATTTCCAAGTTCAAAATATCTAACTGGAAGCTCCTTATAGCTCCATTTTTTCCTCTTGAAGATTATGATGTGAAAGGGACAATTCATCGGCTTTATAGCATGCTCCTTTTCATCTAAATTGAAGAGAAACATATTCTGCCTGTAATGAGAGAGATGCCCACTTATTTTAAACAGTTCCGCCGAAGATATTACTGGAGTCGATACTAGTTGGTATCCTTTTTTCATATGTACCTTTACGATATAATCCTCCAAGGTCCTCTTCATTATCGCTCCATTTGGAGGCCATAAGATAATCCCTGCTCCTACTAGAGGAGATGTTAGAAATAGGTCCATTTCTTTCCCTAGCATCACATGATCTCTTTTCATTGCTTCTTCTTTTCTCGCACTGTAAAGGTTCTCATCAAATTCACTGGGAAAACCTGTCACGTGAATGCTAGTCAGTAGGGGAGCATCTTCCCTTCCCATCCAATGGGATGTACTTAAATTAGTTACCTCTATTTTCTTTATAATAGATAAGTCCGGAAGATGGATGCTGTTTTCGCATATTGTTAAAATATTTCCTATTTTTATCAACTTAGGCTTTTCAATACGCTTCATTAAATCAAGCAAAAATGTCTCTCCAGAATTTTTCAGCATTTCTTCTACTCTAGATCTTTCAATTTCATCTACTTCAACTCTTGAATTTTTAGCGATTTCTACCGCCTTTCTTATTACCTCTTCTGCCTGTTCAGAAGAAAACTCCGAACCGTTTGTAAAGAAGTCTATTCTCACCTCGTTTTCCCTAACTGTTATTCCTGCAAGCTTATAATCGGGATATAGTGTTTTTAATGAAGCTTCAACAACATGACCCAGAGTATCCATAAATACCTCCAATCCTTTTTTGCTGAAGAAAAAGACTACTTCGGCCTTTTCCCAATCATCTTTAACTACCGAATCAATAGGAAATACCTCTTTTTTTCTTTCCTTTGTTACTGCATATATAAAAATCGGCGAACCTAATTTGCTGTTAGGATTAACGTCTATTTTTCTACCGCTTTCAATATTGATGACTTTATCTATTATTGATATTTCAACCAAAAATCTTACACCTACTTTTATTTAACTTGCTTACTATTTTAAAAATTTTCTCTATATATATTTTTCAGACTAAAATAAATTCCAAAAAACTCATTTACATAAAAATATTTACCACTCCTCTTCCTCTTCAGGTATAGGCTCAACTCCCAGCTTTTCCCTAGCTAAATTATCCAATTCGTCTTGAGTAGCTTCTCTATATCCTTTGCTTTCAGCTTCTCTAATTTTTTGAAGTGCTTCTTTCATTTTCCTATTTTCAATCCAAGTAATAACCCCTTCGCTATCTTCAAAAAACACTGCAAAAATTTTCTTTCTATCATTAGATACTACATGTATGCAAGGTGGCTCTTTACAGTATTCTTCCTGCATTTTAAAACACTTCCTATTATATTTTAATCCATTTTATGCTCTTTTAATATTGTATATAAGATTTTCTATCCAAGATAGAAAAATTTCCCAAAACATTAAATGGTTTTTTATTTTTAGAGTTTTTGCAATAATTGCTAACTTTATAAAATATTTAATTTCATTTAAACGAAGATAAACATGACAAAGTATTAAATGGAGGAGCATCTTGGAATTAGTCGAGAAAGTTATCGAATTAAAAAAAGATGAGAAACTGAGGGAATTGATAAATGGAAGAATAATTGAATTTAGAAAATTAAAAGAAGAGGGGAGTTGCGAAGATATTTTTAGTGAGCTTTCTTTTTGTATACTTACAGCGAACTTTAGTGCGGAAAGAGGAATCTTCATACAGAAAGAAATTGGCATTGGATTTCTTTATCTTTCTGAGGAAGCGCTTGCTAGAAGGCTGAGAGAGCTTGGACATAGATATCCCGAGAAAAGAGCTGAATATATTGTTAAAGCCAGGAAATTCAAGGATAAAATATGTGAATTAGTGAAGAATTCCGATGAAGACCGTTCAAAACAGATTAGAAAATGGATGGCTGACAATATTTATGGTATAGGGTATAAAGAGAGCAGCCATTTTCTTAGAAATACAGGCTTTTTCAATTTAGCAATCATCGATTTTCATATATTAGATATATTAAAAAAGTATAAGCTTTTGAAACAGGAATTTAAGACTCTTACTAGAAAAAGATACGAAGAAATAGAAAAAGTTTTAGAAAAAATAGCAACAACTTCTATACTGTCTTTGGGAGAACTCGACTTATATTTATGGTATATGGAAACTGGTAAAGTTTTAAAATGAAATAATAACGGTATTATTTTTATAATCTTAATTTTTGAGGGAAGTTTATGTCTTGTCTAAAAATAGATATATTAAATAGACTAATAATTATTTTATTATTTAGCTTAATTTGATCTAACAGGAAGCTCGCAAAGGTCTTGAAAGTGGAGAAAGGAAAAGTTCTTCTGTTGGTTGTAGACAGAGATAACGACATTGAAAGAGTTACTGGAAAGAGTACGCCAATTTTCGGAAAAGATGATGTTTTCAAAATCGCAGTAGAGTTCGCCCTAAAATCGCCAGAAGACAGCGATTTAAACGTGATGTTTTCCGCTCTTCAATTATATGAAAAGCTCAGAAACGAAGGAATGGATGTTGAAATTGCTGTCGTCGGAGGACATGAAACTGATTCGATAAAAGCTGATATGAAGATCAGAGATGCCGTTAAATTCTTAAAGGAGAAGACTGGAGTGACTGGAATTATAATGGTTAGCGATGGGACCGAAGACGAGCTTACTTTGCCAGTTATAGAGACCATTCTCCCAGTAATTTCAATAAAAAGAGTTGTTGTCGAACAATGGAGGGGAGTTGAAGAAACATATATTCTTATTGGTAAATATCTAAAAAAAGCAATATTTGAGCCAAGATTTTCGAAGATTTTCCTAGGTCTCCCAGGTGCAATAATTTTGGCGTTTGTAATACTAGACTTCTTTGGATATATTCAATATGGAGTTATGGTTGCAGGATTTCTTATCGGAGGTGCTATGATAATCAGAGGGTTCAATTTAGAAAGCAAAATTTATGAGCTCTGGGCTAGCAGTCCTATAATGTTTATTTCTTCTACAATAGCTACAATTTTCTTGATATCAGGCGCAGTTATATTTGGATACACATTATATAGCGAATATAACATAAGGTCTTGGGGGGAAGCTCTACAGTCTGCGACTCCTTTGATTGGATTAAGCATTTTCTCTATTTATATAGGAAAGGGAATTGTGAAAATTATAGAAAGAAACATAAGAATTTGGAGAGACGTGCTAGGGATGATCGTAACACTGATATTTATTATCGCATTTTTACGATTAGGTCAATATCTAACAACTTATCCAGGGGGTACTGCATTAGATATACTGAGAAGTTCTTTATTTGATTCAGGATTTTTAGAAATACTGCTAGTTGGTCTTGTGATTGCTGGTGCACTAACTTTAATAATAGCTTATTTAGAAAAGAGGTTCTTCCCTTCGCAAAAATAGGCGAATTTATTATAAACCCTTTTAGAAAAAATAATTAAGAAAAGGGTGAAAATAACATGCCCAGTCACGGTTCATTGACAAAAGCAGGAAAAGTCAGAAATCAAACGCCTAAAATTGAACCAAAAGGGAGAAAGAACAAGCCTCCAATTGTAAGAAACAGGATAGAATATTTTGTTAGAGTAGTAAAACCGACATTGAGCTCTTCAAGAAGATAAGATAAATTTTGTTAGTAATTGTTAATACGAGGCAGAAAAGAAGGATGTCATTTTCTGCGAAAAAAGTCGCTAGATCCGTCTTTGTAATTTTACCGATTTTAGCATATGGATGGTTTGGACTTATTGCTATTACTTTCCTCATGAAAGTTATATTTGTATATATCCAAAGCGAAAATGTAGAAGTCGTAATCCTTCGATTTGTTGTTTTTGGAGCTTTTGTGGTTTTTTGGCTTTATAGTTGGTGGAAATTTACTGTATACTATAAAAAGAAAATTTTTGTTGGACAGAAGCTTTCTAGTAATATTTCGTAAATTAATACCAATCTTAGCTAGAAGAATTTTTAAGCTATAATTTGATCAATCTATTTATGACGCATATATTCGAGCATTTTTAGATACAAAGCTTTAGTAGTTGCGAAAGAAAAATTCAACAAATCCAAATGATGAGCGTAGGGGATAATTAAAGACGGGCAACCGGATGAATTGAATGGTAGCCACTGATCCCTTCAAAAACTAACTTGTTAAAAAATTCAAGTTTTTTAATTAAAAGACATCAGATTTCGAATTTTACTTTCCCAATATAGTGATGCTCACAATTTTAAACATATGTATTTCTAATACAAAAATTTTTATAAAATAAAATAGATACTATGTTTGGTGGTAGATTTTGGCTAAAGGTTGGGTAAAAGACCTTTATGGTAAGAGACTTAAGGAGCTCCTTGAAAGAGGAGAATATTGGGAAATTAAAAAGCTAATGGGACCTACAGGTCCTCATGCTATTGTTGAAGGAAAAGAAGTAATTATGTTCGCAACGAACAATTACCTCAATCTTGCAAATGATCAAAGGCTGAAGCAAGCAGCCGTTGAAGCAATAGAAAAATATGGGTGGGGGCCTGGTGCGGTATGGGCTATAGCTGGTTTTCATGAAATTTTGTCAGAATTGGAAAAAAAGAT
Organism: Fervidicoccus sp.; assembly: GCF_049967375.1. NCBI lineage: Archaea > Thermoproteati > Thermoproteota > Thermoprotei > Fervidicoccales > Fervidicoccaceae > Fervidicoccus > Fervidicoccus sp. Next base: position 11,158 of record NZ_JBMFSV010000028.1, read on the forward strand.
AGCAGAATTCAAAAGAACTGAAGCTGGTATTTTCTTTCCGACAGGCTATGCTACGAATGTAGGAACGATTCCAACATTAGTAGAAGCTGGAGACCTCATTTTATCGGATCAGCTTAATCACGGAAGTATAATAGATGGAATTAGGCTTTCTAGAGCAGAAAAAATCGTTTACAATCATTGTGATGTAGCCGATTTAGAAGATAAACTTCGCAAAGCTCATGGAAAATACAACAAGATACTAATCATAACCGATGGTGTATTTTCTATGGACGGAGATATTGCTCCTCTCAAAGATATATCTAAGCTTGCTGAAGAATACAATGCCATAGTTTATGTTGATGATGCCCATGGAGAAGGTGTGCTAGGTGAAGGAAGAGGAACTCCTGCTCATTTTGGAGTTGACGACAAAATTGATATTCATATGGGAACTTTTTCAAAGGCTCTAGGATCATCGGGAGGAATGGTAGGTTCAGACAGAGAGATAATAGAATATGTAAGAAATACAGCCAGATCTTGGCTTTTGAGCACTGGACCATCTCCAGGTGCTATAGCTGCAAATATCAAAGCTTTAGAAATAGTGATGAGCCAAGAAGGAAAGGAAAGAGTGAGAAGGCTCCATGAGAATGCAAATTACTTTAGAAAAGAGCTACAATCCATAGGCTTCAACACGGGAAAGAGTGAAACTCCGATGATTCCCGTAATAATTGGAGATACTAAAAAGGCTAGAGAGCTTGCTAAAGCTTTATTCGACGACGGCATATTTGTAGTGCCAATAGTCTATCCGATGGTGCCAAGAGGCACAGAGAGGACCAGAAATGAAGTCAGCGCTGGACATACCAGAGAGGACCTAGACAAAACTCTTGCGGCATATGAAAAGTGGGGCAAAAAACTTGGCATAATATAAATTAAGGTGATACTCTATTGACGAGAGCTTTAGTTATAGGAGCTAACGGACAAATAGGCTTTGAGCTTGTGCCGGTACTTAGAAAGCTTTATGGTTCAGAAAATGTAATTGCTGGATATTATCCTGAAAAAATTGATATTAAACTAGAAGCTCCTCGCGAATATATAGATGTTTTGAATGTAGACTTAGTTGAATCAGTAGTGAAGAAATATGATGTAGACGAAATTTATAATCTCGCTGCAATATTGTCTGCTACTGGTGAAAAAAATCCACAGCTAGCTTTTAAGACAAATTTATTGGGAGTTTTTAATGTACTTGAAGTAGCTAGAAAATACGGAACAAGAGTCTTTTGGCCGAGTTCTATTGCAGTGTTCGGTCCGACTACTCCGAAGTATAGCACTCCACAGCACACAATAATAGAGCCCACAACCATGTATGGAATAACAAAATACGCAGGCGAGCTACTATCACGATATTACGTCAACAAATACGACCTTGATGTAAGAGGAGTTAGATGGCCGGGAATAATTAGTAGCGAAGCCCTCCCAGGAGGGGGGACTACTGATTATGCTGTTGAAATCTTTTACTATGCGATCGAAGGGAAGAAATATACCTGTTATCTTCATGAAGATACGATGCTTCCTATGATGTATATGCCTGATGCAATAAAGTCCATAATTCAGCTCATGAATGCAGATAAGTCAAAATTGGAAACATTTGTCGGCTATAATGTCTCAGCATTTAGCTTTACGCCAAAACAGCTTGAAAAAGAAATAAAGAAATATATACCAGAATTTCAAGTAGAATACAAGCCGGATTATAGGCAACAAATAGCTGACTCTTGGCCTAGAACTATCGACGACTATGTCGCGAGGAAAGAATGGGGTTGGAGTCCTGAGTGGGTCTTTGAATCCATGGTAAAGGATATGTTAATGAAGATATCAAAAAAGCTAGGAAAAAGCATTAACATAAAGTGATTTAGTGCAATACTATAATAAAAAAAGTTATGTTAACTATTTAATATTTTTTATAGCACAGAAATGAAAGGTAAATCAGTATTGCCATAGACAAGCTGTTTTGAGTTTCATATAATTTTCTAAAATCTGTAGATATA
>NZ_JBMFSV010000029.1:0-11113 GCF_049967375.1 Fervidicoccus sp.
ATCTTCTTAAATGACTCAGGGTACTTGAGAGGCCACTCAACTGCCTCTCTCAGCTGCTGTTTTGCCTCTTCAAGCCCACCTATATCGCTCCACTTAACATTTGGAACCTCAATATATATTTCTCTTAATCCGCTTGGAATAATCTCCTTATATGCTTCCATAAAGTCCTGCATAGTAACTACCATGCTATTAAGTACTTCTTCTGGAATTCTTTCACTGTTTAAATCTATTTTCGGTAAGTACCTTCTCAATGCATGCATCGCTGCCTCTCTTGAAAGGGCTGCAAGATCAGCCCCCGTATATCCGTGAGTAATACTAGCTATCTTTTCTAAATCTACATCTTCCGCTAAGGGCATATTTCTCGTATGAATTTGAAGTATTTCGAGCCTTCCTTGTCTATCTGGCAGAGGTATTTCAATTTCTCTATCAAATCTTCCCGGTCTTCTTAATGCTGGGTCAATGGCGTTAGGTCTATTCGTTGCTGCAATTACAATAACATCTCCTCTAGTTTCGAGTCCGTCCATCAGTGCTAGCAACTGAGCTACTACCCTCCTTTCAACTTCACCAATTACTTCGTCTCTCTTAGGGGCAATTGCATCTATTTCATCTATGAATATAATAGCTGGTGTGTGCTTCTTGGCTTCCTCAAATATTTCTCTCAACCTTTGTTCGCTTTCTCCGTAGAACTTACTCATAATTTCAGGGCCGTTTATCGCAACAAAGTATGCCTGGGTCTCGTTTGCAACAGCTTTAGCTAAAAGGGTCTTACCAGTTCCTGGTGCTCCATAAAGTAGTACTCCTTTGGGAGGTTCGATTCCTAATCTTTTGAAAACCTCCGGGTATTTAAGCGGTAGCTCAACAAGCTCCCTGATTCTTTCAACAATCGGTTTAAGTCCTCCAATATCTTCATATGTAACTCTAGGCATTTTCCCCGTATCTACCGGCTTATCTAAAACTATTAAGTTAGTTTCATTAGTTATTATGACTATCCCGATAGGCTTGGTTTGTATCACTGAAAATGGAATTGGCTGACCCAATACTGGAATGAGTACTGTATCTCCTTCTACCACAGGAGTATCAGTTAGCCTCCTCTTTATGTAATTTACAAAGCTGTTTTCAACCTCGATGTTATAGTTATTTGGGGCAAGCTTTACGTATGTAGCTGGCTTCGTCTGTGCTTTTCTCACGATTACTTTATCCCCAATGCTCACACCTGCGTTCTTCCTAACCAATCCATCCATTCTTATTATATCCTGACCTTGATCTTCAGTATAGTTTGGCCAGGCAATAGCGGCTGTTTTTCTTCTTCCTTCAATTTCAACGACATCTCCAGGTTCTACTCCAATTTCCTTCAACATCTCCAGGTCTATTCTTACCTTTCCTCTCCCAACATCTTTTTGCTTAGCTTCTGCGACTCTTAATAAAAGCTCCTTTTTTTCATTAGTAGTACTCATATTACAACACTTCTAAATTTTTAATAAGTGAAGAAACGATTAAAAATATAGCGACAATATGTTTTATAAAACATCTTTAACTACAAAATAAAAGTACTGCAAAAGATATAATAAACATTTTTCTAAGAAGTTGCTAAATTGTATTTTCGCATGTGAAATCTTTGGTTTTTACTACAGCCGCGATATTTATAAAAGATTTTATTGAGAATTATTTAAAGTCAGAAATAAATAGGTTTAGAAACTACTTAATCTTGAAACGCTTTCGATTTCAAAATCATCTATATCTTCGATACCTCTTAATATTTCCTCCAGTTTTTCTGTTCCACCTTCTGTCTCCTCAGGAAAAGTCAAATATAATTTTAATGCCGTATAGCCAAATGCTATTGGCTCTTCAGATGCCTTAATTATGATATAATCCTGCGGTAAAGCCTTTCTGATTTTGTCAGCAACCTCCTCTCTTTTAGCTTCAGCATCTTTTGGATAAATTTTTAAGCTTACAAGTACTCTTGCCATTTCTTCTCATCCCTTTTACGGTCCTTCAAAACCACAAACCGGGCATTTATATTTTACACCTTGCTTCTTGCATTTACTGCATCTTACTATTTCAACTTGTCCACAGTTCGGGCACAGGAAAATTGTTGGCTTTTCTTCAGGAGAAACTGTCTTTCCACAACTGGTGCAAGTTCTTGTTTTTACGGTGTTATGTACGCTTAATTTTGATGCAACATTGCTTGATTGCATACTTATCACATCTAACATTTTCATTTTTTTACTATTAATTTTCAAATCGTTAATAAATTTTAAATTTTCCGCAATAGTACTATGTGTTAAACTCAAGTAAACCTCCCCTATCCTAACAAATGGTCTCTATGGTAAAAAGATGAGGGTGTAAGCATAAACCTAAAAAAGGCTAAAAACCTAAACAAATTTTATATTTAAAAATTCTTCGCATTGCTTTAAGTGAAGTTATTATGCAATGTAAGCAAGTTATAGTTGCCAGAAAAGACTTGAGACTTAGTGCAGGTAAATTGGCTGCTCAAGTTGCACATGCCAGCGTTGAATGCGTATTGCAAATTTTAAATAGCAATAGAAATGAATGGAAAAAATGGCTTGAAGAATGGATAAAAGAAGGACAAAAAAAAGTTGTCTTAAAAGTAAGTTCTTTAGATGAATTATTAGTATATTACAATAATGCAAAAAGCTTAGGTCTTCCCGCTTCACTTATTAAAGATGCAGGTTTAACCCAGGTACCAGAAGGTACTATTACTGCTGTAGGCATAGGACCAGCACCAGAAGAACTCGTTGACAAAATAACTGGTATGCTTGATTTGTATTGAAGCCTTTTTATATTAGTCCCCTTTCATTAAATAGCGTAAGGTAGATAGTTGCTTTCTTTTTTAGTAGAAAGCTGAGGAACAAAAATTATTTTTTACTAAAAACTTCAATATTTTAATTTGTTTATCTCAAATTTTTATTTCAAAGAAAAAATTCGCGAATATATCCTATGCATTTAATTAAGAAGTTGTAAGAGTAAAATTTATGAAATACGAATAAAAAAATTGATTTTAAATAGATTATATAAAAATTATATTATTAAAGTCTGACAAGTAATAATTTTCTATAATAAAAAACATTTTAATGGTTTATATTCAAAAGATTCTTTTTAAAAAATTCGTTTTTTTGAAATTTTATTTCTTCTTAATTTTCTTTTTACATAATTTAAAAAACTTTATCTTATAAATCTAATTGTTATAGAAATTTTTTAGAATGTGAAGAAAAATTTAAATATTATGCGAAAATTAAAAATAAGTAAATCTTTTAATAAAATAAAAGGTGTGTTATGAATGGCAGACTCTCATGGTCTAAAAAGGCAGGTTGGATGGTTTGTGTCAGCTTCACTAGTATTGGGAACGTTGGGGTCGAATGGTCTTTTTGGAAATTACCCTATAACTTATAGAATTGCAGGCCCGGCAGCATCTTTTGTATAGTTCGTTACGATGATTTTCGGCGGATTTCTAGCAATGACCCTTGCATACGACTTTACGATATGGCCTGACAAGGCCGGCTCTGAGTATGCTCCCGTTCGTATCGCTTTAGGAAAATATCTTGGAGGGCTAACTGCTTGGGGATTATATGTAAGCTGGGGAACAGCAGCAACTATAGGTACATTAATTACCGGATGGTATATATGGCCTACTAATACTACGTATCAAACGATATTTACTGGCGTAACGGTGACGGTGTTTTTCATAATTAATTACTTCGGAATAAAATTTGCTGGATTAGCTGAAGTTATTATGACATTATTGAGAATTGTACCTACAATTTTTGTTGGTTTAGTTGCAATACCATATGTTAACTTATCAAACTTTCATCCATTTTGGGTAGCTAGCAGTGAAATACCGGGTGCATCCGCAAATTCGCTCTACGGAATGTTCATGCTATTTTTAGCAGCATCCTTATATTCGACTTGGAGCACATATGCTACAGATATATTTGCATCAATAGTGCCTGAAATAAAGGATCCTGAGAAAAACGTCCCAAGAGCAGGGCTTGCCTCTACTTTGATTCCATTACTATTTGTAAGCCTCATAACGATAACCGGCATTGGAGTTCTAGGAAGCGATCTAGGGACAGGGGAAGCGCCATTATTTGAATATTCAAGAATTGTATTAGGCGGTGTCGGTTTAGCATTAATGTGGACTGCATTAATAAGCGGAACACTAACAAATGCGAATGTTGCTATGATAGGAGGATCTAGAGTCCTTTATCAAATGGCTGTTGAGGGAGACATCCCAAAGATCTTTGCAAAAACAAACAAATATGGAGTTCCAATAATTGGCCTGATTTTCACTTATATCATAAACATAGCAATGTTGTTATATACTCCGATATACGCTATACTTGTCGCTATGTTCCAAGTTCCATACATGTTAACAATATTTCTATTAAGCGTAGCAAACTTGAAGATCAGAGCAACAAAGGAGTGGCACGAGAAAGCAGCTTGGAAGGCTCCATGGTGGCTGATAATTGGATTCTTTATTATTGGTGTGCTTAGCCTTATGTACTGTTGGGCATATGGAATACTCTTTGGATGGCATGACATAATACTTGGAGCCGCTTCAGAAGTTGTGATGCTAGTGTTACTAGCGATACCTGATATTATGAAAAGAAGAGAGAAAAAGTAAACGCTGAACTTTTTAAATAATTAATATATTTTTTATTTTTATTCCATCTTTATTTTTGCAGGAGATTTAAAAAGCTTATGAAACACATCTTCTAAAACCTCAACTTTAGTGGGAAGTGCTCTCGCATCATATTTACTTATCCTTATAACATATTCTGTAGTTCCATCTGGAAGCCATATCGTATTAACACCTACTATTCTAACCGGGCTTAAAAGCTCTGAAGCTAATTTTTTGAGATCTCTTGTATCTTCCACTATTTGAACCCTTACATTCAACTTTTCACTCAACGCCTTAGCAACTTTCTTGAGCTGATATTGACTTTGCGTATCGGATTTTACGACTATAACGCAAAGATCTTCGCTCCAAATGGTTCTTATATAATTAAGATCTTTTAAAAATTTGAATTCTTTCTCTTCTTCTAGTTCAATCAGTGCTTTCATTACAGGAATTTCTTTTTTATCGACTTTTCCACTATCTACTAGCCTCTGGCATCGCGGACACAAAACTCCTGTCTTGACACAAATATAATCGAGAGGAATTTTCACTATTTCTACAGCACCTCCTCATTAGCATTATAGCGAGTTACCAAATGCTATAATAACCTTGTTTATACTTAGCACACATGCATGTTAATTTTTATGTTAAAACCTCTTATAAATATGATCTTGAGTATTAAGTTTTAGAGAAAAAGATTAATTTTAATTTCGTTTTTAAGCTTTTCTTAGCATGAAAATGAGAATGTATTATTTGCTATAATGTGAAACAATTTTAATTGTAAAAAATTTATATAAGAGTAAATAAATTTAAAAAGTCTCAATAAGGTGGAAAAATGTCTAAACAAAATACTAACGAAATTTCATATGAAGAGTTTTCTAGATTAGACATAAGAATAGGGCTAATAAAATTTGCTGAAAAAATTCCAGGGAGTCATAAGCTTTTGAGGCTGATTATTGATCTTGGTCCATCTATCGGTGAAAGACAAATAATCTCTGGAATCGCTGAATCATATAAACCTGAAGAGCTTGTGGGAAAAAAGGTTCCCGTTCTAACTAATTTAAAACCAAAAAAATTTTTGGGGTATGTGAGTGAAGGCATGATCTTAGCTATTGGATGTGAGAGCAACCAATTGCCAGTTTTATTGCTACCTGAAAAAGACGTTTCTCCTGGAACTAAAGTATGCTGAATGAGGTTAAAATTGAGTGGAAAGCCAAAAAAATATCGTTAGATTAGAAAACATTCATAAGATATACAAAACAGGAGAAATAGAATATCATATTTTAAAGGGAATCAACCTTACAGTCAGAAGCGGAGAGTTTATTTCTATAATGGGCCCCTCAGGCTCTGGCAAGAGCACTTTGATGAATATAATTGGCCTGCTTGATAGACCTAATGCTGGAAAAGTATATATAGATGGAATAGATGTAGCAAAATTAAAGGATAGCGAAATAGCAAAAATAAGAAATAGGAAAATTGGGTTCGTTTTTCAGCAATTTAATTTAATTCAAAGATTAACGGTATATGAAAATATAGAACTGCCTCTTCTTATAAGAGATATAAGCAAAGAGGAAAGAGAAAAGCTTGTTCGTGAAGCCCTTCTAAGAGCTGGCGGAGATTTGGGCTGGCTAAAGAAAAAGCCTAACCAGCTCTCTGGTGGACAGCAACAGAGGGTCGCAATTGCAAGAGCCCTAGTAGGAAAACCAAAACTGATTTTAGCAGATGAGCCGACGGGTAATCTAGATAGAGACTCAGGAAGAATAGTTATGGAAACACTTAAAGAACTAAACAAGGCGGGTGAAACTATAATCTTGGTTACTCATGATATTGAAGTTGGAAATTGTGCGCAAAAAATTTATTACATAAAAAATGGAGAGATTGTAGGTTCAGGTGAAACAGATCAGAATAAATGCATTTTAAATTCAAAAAGATAATTACTATTCATAATTTACTTTGATTTTTTCCGAATATATTCTTGTCCTCCCGTAATTATCATGTAATTTTATTGTAAATGCTTCATTTAAGTGAAGTAACCTATCTATTTGCATTAAATAATTTTTACAATTATCTTCGTCTGTACAGATTGTTTTGACCTGTTCTCTTATTCTTACTAATAAACCTTCGACTGTTGTCACAAAACCTTCGTCTAATTCTGAAGACAATATTTCGGTTTTTATTTCAGGAATTTCAATATCGGTATTTTCACCGATAAACATAATTATATTGAGATCTCTCTCATTTTCTATTTTTAATTCTATGACCCTCTTTTTTCCAATTTCATATGGAATTATATATGAAAATCTATATCCGCATTTTTCACATTTAGCTCCTACAATCAATGACATTCCATATTGTGGCATATCGTAAATGATTTCCCTTATAACTAGAGAGTTCTTTGCTTTACAAATCGGACAGTCCATTAAATATTCATTTATAATTTTTTTGTCGCTCATTATATACACCGTATTACAGTTTAAATAACAGTAAAAAACATCAATAAACACGCTAGCATCAATAGGAAGTTTCTATAATATATTGATAAAAAGGATTTATAAGCATGCCTAACTAAAAAAATGTCAATATTTTTTTTCTTTTTTGATTTATTTTTGAATTAGGGATCTCAGATGCCAAGCGACATAATATTCATTGCAGATAAAAAAGAATCATCAAGATTTGAGCTAATTATAAACTCTGTCAAAATAGTTTCCTTCAGAGTAGATGAAAATTTAAAGAAATGGATCGAGAGCGCCTGGAAGGAGAACGGCTTTTCTTCAAGAAGTGATTATTTAAGGAATATAATAGAGGACGTTGTAATGAATACGGATAAATATAATTTTAAAAATAATGGTCTTCTCCCTTTTAAGTGCAAATATACTGTCACTTTTAAAATTGATAATTCACTATTAGAAAAATTAGATAAAATTGTTGAGAAAAAAGGTTATTATACTAGAAGTGATTTTCTAAGAGACCTTTTTAACTATCTTATGAACCTTACAGCTGAATAAACTATCATTCGACTTTTATCTTATGACCTTCCTCCTTTTCCCGTTCCTTCAGCTCAATTTTCACTTCTAAAACTCCATTTTTATACTGCGCTTTTGCTGTTTCCGGTTTAACTGGCTTTGGCAATTCAATTTCCTTGTAATATTTTCTATCTCCATTACTCGCTCTTATTATTAATTTACTATCCACTACTTTTACATCGATTTTATCTTTCTCTACACCTGGAAGTTCAGCAACTATTGTAAGTAAATTGCCAGATTCAAATATATCAACTAAAGGCTCTCTTTCTTCTGAAATTTTTGGTTTCATTCCGACCCTCTTAACGTTCCCAAATTCCTCTATATGTGGAACCCCGTCTGGACCAATTGTCATCCTAAATCCGTATACAAGCGGTGACTTCGTAAAATCTTTCGATAGTTTTTCCATCCTTTCGAATTCTTCTTCGAACATGTCTTCGATTTCCTTGAAGAAATCGTCAATCAAGTCAAATGGACTTGTCCTTTTTTTCTTATAAGACATAATTTCACCTATTATATAAAATAAAAGTCAAATCTAATATTTTTTAATGTTTGATTTTTTCATGTTAAATATAAAGGAAAATTTTTTAATGCTTCTAAACTTTATATATTTTTCATGACGGGCCGGTAGCTCAGCCTGGAAGAGCGCTCGGTTGGCATCCGAGAGGCCCCGGGTTCAAATCCCGGCCGGTCCATTCTAAAATCTTTATTTTGAATTGACATTTTTTGGACTTTTAGAATGGCAAACTTTTTTGTTCACAGACTAACCATCATTATGCCCTTCAAGATTTAAATACCTACCATTAAGACAAAAAAAGATTTGCAAAACTTTCTTATAAGCTTTTTACCCTAACAAAAAATACATCTATTTTTATATAATTTTTCATTATAAAAACATATTAATAAAGAATAAAAAAGAACTTCAAATTAAAATTATATCGATATCGAAGCTCTAAAAACATTTTTGTAATCTAAAACTCCTCCATAGAATAAGTTATAAATAATAGATAGAAATAATAATAATAAATGCAACAAAAAATAAAAATAATAAAAATAATAAAAAATATACTAGATATTTTATTTCAAGGTGATTATGACGAGTGATGAATTAAAGGAAGAGGAAATAAAACTTCCGAGCGGAAAAGAATTAACGCTGTATGAGCTTGTAAAATTTTGCTATGATTTTTCTGAAACTGACCTTATGATTTTATTTAAAATTATTGATAAAAAAACGACTATTGAAGAGCTAAGTAATGATCTTAAGCTAAGTAAGGCTACCATAAGTAGAAGTCTAACAAATTTACTTAATTTGGGCTTTGTCGTAAGAAATAGAGAGATTGAAAATTATGGGGTCGGGAGACCTAAATACACCTACTATTCATCAAAGGAGATAATTGAAAGTAAGCTCAGAAAAGATATGGACAAATGTGCAAAAATTATCAGGGATTTTATAGGTAAGATATTAGAAAGCAAAGAACTTAAGTTATATTGATAATTTTTCACTTAGCAAAGGGTTTTGATAATCTATTGGAAATAATATCTAACTTATTATATATTGTCTCACAGTTTAAGACCTGCATCTTTTTTATAACTAGATAATTAACCTTGAAAGTATAAAGATTCATCAGCTTGAGATTTGGGATGATCTTTCACTAATCAAAAAAAATCTCCTTTAATAATCAAAGCTGGACCTCCATCCTATATTTTCCACGATTAAAGAATAGTAAGCTAAAAATAAATACAAAGCTTTTTGTCATTTATATTAAAAAGGTGAGAAATATTGGCCTATCATTTTTTTATATTACAAAAAAAGAGAGAAAAGTTTAAAAAAATAAAAATATAAAAATATTAAAAAGAAGTGATATGAAATGGAATATGAAGCATTTGATGTTAAAGCTAAGAAAAAAGTAAAACTTACTAATGTCGAAGTTGTTACGCTTAAGAACGGGAGGCTTGCAATCAAAGGAAAAAGTCCAGAAACTGGAATTACTGTATATAGACTTTTAAGCAAAAAAGAAATAGAAAAGCTCCAAAAGAAGAAATGATTTTTTTATTTTATAACAATCCATGTTTTTTTGTTAACCCACATTAGTCCCGTAATACCGCTTATTATATTGCTTACTGCTATTACAAGCCATATATAAATTACATTAAAGGTTAATATATAAATACATATAAACATGGGAAGAATTCTAAAAACCCACATTCTCAATACAGATAATAATCCAAAGAAATAAGTATTTCCAGATCCATTTGCTACACCGTAACTAATAAAGAACCATCCATAAAATGGTAACGTTATCGAAGAAATAAATAAGTAATCAACAGCATATTTAAACACAGATGGATCCTGGGTAAAAATACCTATGAGCTGATCTCTAAATAAAACTAAAATAACTCCTATGAAAACCAAAATCAAAGAGAGATCGAGAAGAGATTTTTTCACTACTTCTTTGCTCCTGTCTATGAACTTTCTCCCAAGGTTAGCGCCAACCATAATGGCAGTCGCCCTAGCATAACCAGTTGTTATTGATTGAACAAAATCTATAATTCGTGTGGTAATACCATACGCAGCTATTACATCCGCTCCATAAAAAGAAAGTAAAGATATTGAAAAAGTTTGGGCTAAAGAATTAGAAGATCTATGGATGCCTAGCGGCACCCCAATTCTGAAGATTTCTTTTAACCATTTCATATCGAACTTCAAATCCTTTACTCCAATATTCAGTTTTTTATATTTATAGAAAAGCATGAATATAGAATAAATCGCAACGACAACTTCAGAAACAAGAGTTGCTAATGCTGATCCAAACACACCCATTTTTGGAAAAGGATAAATTCCAAATATCATGAATGGGTCTAAAATAACATTTATAACAACAGAAAGCAAATTGATTTTCATTGTTAGTCCTACATCTCCTAAAGCAGATGTTATCGTAGTAAATGTAATGCCTATATATGCAAATGGCGTTGCAAGAAGAATTGTTCTCAAATAAATGTTAGCAAATGGAATCAAGTCTTCCGGAATGTTCATAATTTTTAGAATATAATAAGAAAAGATAGCAGGAATAACTGATACAATTAGTGAAAAAACTAATGTAAAGAGAAAGAGAACCCCAGAATATTCTCTTGCGCTTTCATAATCTCCTTTTCCATAATCTTGAGAAATTGTTGCGATGCCACTTGATAACAATCCTGCACCGAAGGAAATTAAAAAGTATACTGGAGGCCATGAAACTACTGGAGCGCTAAGAGCTTCAGTACCTAATCTACTTAGCCAAAAAGTGTCAACAAAGTTATATATAACTTGTACTAAATCCGATACTATTAGCGGAATTGAAAGTTTTATTAAAGTACTTCCAATATTTTCCGAAAAAATTTCTTCTTTGTCTATGGTTTTCATAGTAATACCTTTTTCAAATTAGACATAAACAAGTATTTTTTTAATGTTATTTTT
>NZ_JBMFSV010000030.1:0-10776 GCF_049967375.1 Fervidicoccus sp.
GTAAAATATATTTTGAACATCTTTGGTCTCATTAATTTAATCAGTAGCTACTGAATTCTCATTATTTCTCTTTACGTTGAGGTAGTCTATGCTAAATATTTCCTTTGCTAAAAATTCATCCAAAGCCTTGTTTATTATCTGATTTCTGTTCTTATATTTTCCTGATTGAATCAGTTCCTTTATGAGCTCCAGCACGTCATCGGAAACCTTTACAGTAATGTTCTTCTTCATTTCAAGAACCACCATTAAAATTATTTTTGACAATTTAAGTATAAAACGAAAATGATCTGCGCATATGAAGTAAGGGAAACAAAGATGAGAAAACTTAAAAAGCTCAATTGTAATTAACTTAATAAGATGGATTTAAGGTCTTAAAAAAGAGGCTTGAAATTGTAGTAATGCAGGTGTGGTTTTATGCCCATAAAAGATCCTGAACTTGTCGAAATAGTAACGAAAAGAGTATTAGACAAGATGATTTGTAGGAATTGCGGAGCTATCAACCCTCCTAATGCTACTAAATGCAGGAGATGTGGCAGTAAAAATTTAAGACCAAAGAAGAAGAAATTAGGAATGAAGAAAGGATGAAACCGCTTTCTAATTTTTAAATTGATTGCGCCGGGGTGGCCGAGCGGTCTAAGGCGGCGGGCTGCAGATAAATTTTGAATTAAACCGCCTATCGATTTAAGTGGAAACCCGTTTTATCGCGGGTTCAAATCCCGCCCCCGGCTCTATTTCGACTTTTTTAATTCAAATCAGAGAGTGCATAGTTCTTGAAATTAACTAAAAACAAGAATGTCTATTAAGTCGATCTAATAAATACTTACTCTGAGTGCTTTGTAGCTTCCTCTTCCTGACCTTCCATCTTTTTCTTCAAATCTTTATATACAGTAGTGAAGAGCTCCATCAAATATTTCTGTTCTTGAAGTTGTGGCTTTTGAGTGTAATTTTGAAGTTCTAAAAGAACTACCTTGTCCTCATCACTTACTTTCATCGTTTTTTCCTCTTTTTTAGACTCTAAAGTGATTTCTTCCAAAAGCCCTTCATAAGGATCATAAATTAAAGATGGAAATTCTGCCAAAAACTGATCTTGAGATTTTATAATTCCTCCAATAGACATTATTGGAACATTGTTTTCAATGCTTCTCGTTTCAAGAATTTTTTTCAGTTTTTTATCAAAAACAGGTTCAATTCTTGGGAAATTTATTAAAACTGTTGAGCCTAAAATTGTAAGCCCCCTAGCGATTTCAGGATGATAAGAGTCCCACTCCGCCATGATTCCATATTTTTCTTTCATATCAACTACTTCAAGGCTCTTTCCAGAAGATAAACCGATAGAAATATCCGAGTGGCTTAAAACTATTTTTCTATATTTTCCTACAATATTTCCAGTAGGAGATATCGCTAGGGAGGTCAAAAAAACCTTAGGTCCAGCCCTTTCTAGTATTGGCCCAGAGATTATGAAGATGCTGTTCTGTACAGCCAAAGTTGAAAGGAAATATGCTGTTCCTCCGCTAGGTATTCTCTCTGCATGATTCTTAAGGATAGATTTCAGTTGAGCAGGGCTTGTAAATGAAATAGCAGGACCTAAATTTATCATTGATGGAAGAATGACAACTTTAGCACCTTTCTGCTTTGCTTCATGAACAACTTTTTTAGCTCTTTCGAAATTGAGCTTCTTTGAGAGTAATTTTAGTGTCATGTGAGCAATAGCTATTTTCATCAAGTTATACCTCTTTTCCACTAATAATTGTTCTTAAGAATATATAAATAACTTAAATGATTCTAATTATAAAGTTTTATATTGACTTATATTTTTTAAGTTGCTTTTGTCTGGCTTTTGACTTTTTTATAAGGCAGTGCAATTAAAAATCCGTTGAAAATTATTTAGAGATTTCGCTTATCTCTCTATATAATTCTTCTATTACATTTCTATAGTCTTCTTCTCCATTTGCGACCCTACTCATTTTTTCTTCCAGCGATCTCGTCCTTTCTTCGCTTACTAGTTTGCTGAAATTAGCTGAAAGGTAATTATAGACATTTATTCCGAGCTTCGTTGGAACTATTTTCCTGTACTTTCCGCTTTCCAGAGCATATCTTCTAGTAAGAATTTTTGAGATAATCGTTGCATATGTGCTTGGTCTCCCTAATCCCCTCTCTTTCATCTTCGAAACAAGATCCGCCTGGGTATATAATTGAATGACCCTTTTCTTTATAGCATTTACATTAACGATGCTATAAGAACCTTCTTTCATTCTTTGCCTGAGTTCTAAATAGCTATATACGGTCAGAAACCCTTTATCTTTGATGTTATTTGTTAAAATCTCTTCAGATATTTTTATACCAGTTCCCTCTATTTCATATACAATAAATTGCTTACTTACAACGCATGGCTTCATTTGGGATGCTACGAATCTTCTAAATATTAGATCATATAAAGAGAAATGCGTTCTCGTCAAAGGCTTCGGAACGATTATTTCTCCTTCATCGATAAGCTTGATCAGGTCATCTTTACTGAGAGGTCTTGTCGGTCTAATGGCTTCATGCGCTCCCTCAGATCCCCATATTCTTGGAGTGAATAATTTTTCCCAACTATCTACAAAATTTCTTTGAATATAATCTTTAGCAACTTCTATGCCTGTTGTGGAAACTCTTATGCTGTCAGTTCTGTGATATGTTATCAAACCTGCTTCAAAAAGATCTTGTGCAAGCTGCATCGTTCTTGAAGCGCTTAGTCCAAGAACCTTATTTGATTCAATGAGTAGAGTATCTGTGGTGAAGGGCGGCCTTGGGAATACTTCTGCATCCTCCTCCTTTACCACCTTTACGATTACTTTCTTTTCTTTCAGCGCATCCAAATCTAATTCTCTATTATAATCCTCTTTTGCAAATGAAAGCTCAATTAAACCTCCATTTTTTGCTTGTATAGAAATTATTGTCTTTTCGCTTTTTAAGTGATCATGATATCTTTCAATTATCCATCCTAAAACTGGTGTTTGAACCCTTCCTGCGCTTAAATTTTTATTTTCCGAGCATCTGCTCTCATTCTTAACATACTTCATGCAATATTCTTTCCAAAAGTCCTTTTGAAGCTTTTGCGATAGCGAAAAGCCGATCCACCTGTCTTCAACCCTTCTTGTAATCTGCGCATCTACTAGCTTTTCATCTATTAATTTTTCTTCTGATAGTGCCTTTAATATTGCTCTTCGAGTAACTTCGTGAAAGAGTACTCTCTTGATGTTTTGAGTAAAGGGTCTAAGTAGAACAGAAATATCCCATCCGATTTTTTCTCCTTCGGTATCTGGATCGGTGGCAATGAGAACTTTATCCACTTCAGTTGCCAAGTCTCTTAGAGCATTTATTACATTTCTGCTGTCCTTTATCTCTCTGCTACCGCACCTAGGGCACCTATCGATTTCATCTGAAAATTGATTGCCGCAGTTCAAGCACTTCTTTATTGTCGAATATACAGGTACGAAAGTTTTTCTCTTCTCATCGTACAGTATTCCGTAAAGCTCTTTTTTTAAACCGGAATACGCTTTAAGCTCATTATCATTTGCATTTGTTACCACATCAACTATATGTCCTCCGCTAGAAGTAATAAGAAGCATCAAATTTCCAATAGAAACTTCATATGCCTTTAGGTTTTCTCCAAGTATCCTGACACTCGGCCTTCCGAAAAAGTTTGAGATAGTCTTCGCCTTATTCGGGGACTCTACTATCATAAGAGCGCTCTTTACTAAATCTAATTTTTCTCCCTCAAACTTTCCTTCAATTATCTTTAGAACTTTTTTCCTATCTTCATCAATTTCTTTCAAAACCTGATTAAGGTCTATGATTTCAAGTGGCTTAATATCCGCACTTTCTATATATATCCTTGCACTTCTTTGGAAGATTTCAAATAACCGATTTTCACTCTTGGGAACAAGAGTTATTGCTAGCCCTTTGGTCAAACCTCCCGCATATAATCTGCTGCATCTTCCGCTCGCCTGAATATAGCTTTTTATATCAGGCACATAAATGAAGAATTTCTCCCCCTCCTTTCTTACGAAGACCTCATTTGTGCTCAGTAGATAATTTTTAACGTCTTCTCTCTTCAATGAGTTCTTCAAGAATTGAATGCTTTCCATAAATGCTCTATCTATATCATTTTCGATCTTTCCCTCAATAAGTTTATTAGCTATGATTTGAATTGCAGCTGGAGACAAGCTTCTCAAAATTCTTCTAATGTTTTTCAAATATACCTTTGCTTGTTCAGATACATCTTTAATGTTTGCCTTTGAAAGAAGTGAGAGAATAGTCAGTACATTCAGAGGATGTATATTTTCCAGCTGGAGTGTGAATTTGAACCTCGGCAGTCCTGCAAATATAACATATCTAACCCTGTGAGGAAGATCCAGTCCTCTTACAAGGATGCCATAGTAGATTGAAACGCCCACTAAAACATCTATTTCACCTGTTTCGAAACTTTTTATGGATCTGATATTCTTTGAAGAAATCGCTTCACTTTTTATTCCTATATAATTTAGCAAATCAGCAATCTTTTTTGCATATTCGGTTCCCATATCGCTTGGAACAAATACCAAACCCCCCGAACCCAGTTTTTTTACTAAGCTTACAAGTTCTTTCTCTAGATCCTCGTCGGAAACTACCTTATAGGTATCAACTACATTTCTAAGTTGCTCAGTCTTTGTTCCAACTTGGAATCCCAAGAGCTCTTTAAAAAGCGAAATTTTCCTCCCCTTTGGGCTACCTGTAGCGCTACTTACAACTAAAACTGCACCGATTTTTTCTTTCTCTTTTTTAAGCTTTTCCAGCTTTTCATTGAGTTCTTTTCTCAACTTTTCACTCTTATTGTCCTCCTGTGCTCTCATTGCTAGTGAACGTAAACGTGAAATCTCTAGAACAAGATTGATAGCTTCGCTGCTAAAGCCCATCGCGTTAAAAAGGGATTCTATACTTTTACCGCTTTTTAGAACGGAGTCAACGTCATCTACAAAAAAGAAGCGGAAACCAGCTCTTTTCAATATCGAAGAATTCCTTATCATGAATTTAGAAGTGCAAACAAAAATGTCAAAATCTCCTTTAGACAACATTTCTAAAACTTCGGACTTAATACCCGCTCTGAGCATTGAAGAGCATAAGATTTTTGCATCAATTTCAAGTGTTTCTTTGAATCGTTCAAGCTTTTCACATACCTGAGAAACCAAGGCTCTAGTTGGGAGAACTATCATACTTTTCTCTTTGTGCTTAGAGAAAAATAAAGCAGTAATCATTCCAAATACAGTTTTTCCAACCCCTGTAGGAGCAACAATGGAAAAGCTTTTATTGAGAAAAACTCTTTTGGCCCATGTGATTTGGGCGCTCCAAGGAGGGTTCCTTAAAGCTTTTTCGAACATATCGACAAATTCTTTTAGCATTTCCTCCATATTATAGTACTTTTTTAGCTCCTTTAAAGAGCCCTCTTCTTTTAACTTAAGCAATAGGCGCTCGAAATCCAATTCTTCATTTATATCTGGTAAGCATCTTTCACATGCTAGCCCTTTTGAGAGCCTGAGATCTGATACAGGACCACCGCAGTTAGGACAGCTTCTGATATATATACCTTTTACCTGTTGCATGACAGTTCAACATTTTTCTTTATCCTTTTACTTCCTTTTAAAAACAATTTTTTATTTATATATTTAATTTTCTTAAAGTCGTAAATGTATGTTGAGGATAAGATGTTTTACTTAGACATGGATGAAGCTTATAGCATTTCTCTCATTTCAAGTTGTGTGAGAGAAAAGTATGTTATCTGTCAACATAATACCTTTGGTTTTTCAAAACTTTGTATAACTGTTTGTTAGAATTGAAAGTCTAGGTATTTGCAAATGCGCAGAAGTCCTCATTGAATTATTGGTAGAAAATCCTGAAAAATTATTGTAATGCTTATTCTTGAATTATTCGCTCTGATAAATTTAAACCGCTTCAGAAAAAAGCATAAAACTTCATTCTTATATCCGTTCCCGGATTCCTCATCATCAGACGGATTTCAAATTACAAATATTTTTCTTTTCCTTTTATTCTTTTCTTATTTCAATGTGAAATATTGTTTGTTTGCGAGCACTTAAGTTCTCAGTTTTGCCTCAATTTTTTCGACCAAACTAAGAATTTGCTTTTTATTATCCTCAGAAAGATTCACGTTAACTTTGATTGTGTCAAGTATTTCGATTTTGCTATCTTTTAAGAGCTCTTCAATTTGTTTATCAGCGCTTGTCCCCCATCCAAACGTTATTATTACTCCCGCATATTTTATCGGAGGCTTCAAAAGCTTTAAAAGATAAAGATAATTAAAAGGTATTGGATGAATGCTACCAATTATTGTCGGAACAGCTAGGACTATCGCGCTGGAATCAGCCATGTTCTTTGAAACTTCGCTTAAGTTAGCTTGAACTAAGTCATACAGTTTAACATTAATCCCCCTGTTAAAAAATTCACTTTCTAGCAATCTCGCAATGCTTTCCGTATGTTTGTACATGCTAACATAGAGAATCAAAACTTTCTTATCTGTTTTCCCTTCTGCCCATTCATTATATTTTTCCAAAATTTTTTCTGGGTGCCGAATAATCGGTCCATGAGACGGGGCTATCATTTTTATTTTTAGGTTTGAAATCTTTTTGAGCGCGGAGATAGCGTTCGTTCTAAAAGGCATCATTATTGTAGCCCAATATTCCTTTGAGAATTCAATGATATCGCTGACATCATCATCCCAGATTCCTTCTGCTAAATGAGCGCTGAAGAAGTCGCATGAAAAAAGTACGCCGTCCTCAACAAGGTAAGTAAACATAGTTTCAGGCCAGTGAAGCATAGGCGCTTCAATAAATTTCAGCGTTCTTCCTCCTAAATCTATTATATCACCATCTCTTACTATCTTGATTCTTTCATCTGGAACATGATAAAAGACTTTTGCTAGCTTTGCTCCAAATGCCGTCGTCACAAGCTTAGCATCAGAAGCCTTTTCCATTACGATAGGTATAGAACCTGAATGATCCGGTTCAGCATGATTCATAATGACGTATTTTATGTCCTTAATATTAACAACACTCTCAAGCTTTTCAAAGAATTCGCTTTGAAAATCTGATTCAACGGTGTCAATAAGAGCAACAGATGTGCTTCCTTTTACTAAATAGGAGTTGTAGCTGGTGCCCCTCTCTAGTGGAGCAAATGCGTCAAATATTTTTCTGCTCCAATCTTTAACCCCGACCCAGTATATCCCTTCGGTAAGCTTAATTGGCTTAAAATTCAACAAATTTACCACCAAAATTTTTTCATTCATTATTTTTTTCTCGTTGATTATATATTTATTCTATATATTAGAAAAGAGAGCTTTCTATCAGTAAAATTTATTCGCGTTCATTGCGATTTAATTAAAAAAAGAAAGTGGATGAAATTGTCTTTAAAGAAGCTTATGGCATTGATGATTTTCCTGTTTTTAATTGGCGGTATATTAGGATATTTAATTGTACTGAGCGGTCAGAGCGATCTGATATCGCAGTTAATAGGAGGAGTTGGAGAAAAGGCGAAAACAATAAACTTTAAGCCATTTTCACCTTCATCTGTTCTTGCAATTTTTGTTAACAACTTAACCGTTTCTCTAATTTCAATCTTAAGCGGTTTGACAGTTGTAATTCCCTCTTTCATAGTACTGGCTAATGGTATAATTACCGGACTGGTTGTCGGGCTTTTAACTCAGGAAGGGTTGAGTGTTTTTTCTGGCATATTATCATTAATGCCGCACGGTATTTTTGAGCTTACGGCAATTTTTCTTTCAGCAGCTTACGGCACTTCTCTTGGAGTAAACTTTTGGAAGTTTATGTTTAGAAGAGAAAACAACTTTTTCGATGTATTAAAAAAGATGCCGAAGTACGTGCTGAATATTGTTATACTGCTACTTATAGCAGCAGTTATAGAGGTTTTCATATCTCCTTTAGTTCTGCAGTTCCTCTTGAACAGCAAGACGCCTGTTCCTATATGAATTATCTGACCTCCTCCCCGCCCTAAAAAACGAGGCTTTCAGTTGTTAAACAACTAATTTCTTTTAATATTTAAAAATCACAGTGTTTAATTATATATAGAACTAACATTTTAAGGAGATGTTTGGCTTGAGCAGCTTTTATGATATTCTTTTTTCTGTAGTGATTGCAGCAATTATCATACTAGTAGGTTACCTCATTGGAAGATTAATGAAATATCTCATTGAAGCATCTTTAAAGAGGACCGGATTTGATAATTGGCTGAAGAAATTCACAATCGGTAGGGCTTTAGACAAGGCTGGATATTCAGCAAGTGAGTTTTTCGCACTAGTTACATCATGGTTTTTATACGCATTCTTTATTTTGCTCGGGTTTGAATATATCTTCATTAACCTCAATTTAGGCTACTTTTCTAGCCTAATCCTGACAATCATGAAAGTATATCTTTGGGGGCTTGCTAAAGTAATTATAATCATAATTCCAGGATTCATATTGGTTGATTCGTTTGTAGGGTATATATACAGTACTTCAGAGATAAGAGAAGAAGAAATCATTCTATCTCCCATTGCCGAATATTTGCGAATATTGCTGTATATTGTAATTGTAATATTTGCTCTGGACAGAAGCGGGATGGAAGTCCAGGTTCTAGAGAGTGCGATGTCCCCTATAATTTGGGGACTAACTGCCGTTATGATAATAGTATCTGTGAGCATAATAATTTCAAGAATGTTTAAAAGCAACAAATCATCTTAAATTATATTTTGGTGAGATTGAATGACCGAAATAAATTATTACGGTCACAGCGCGTTTGAGATTCAATTAGTGGGGCTTGACAATAGAGTTAAGACGGTTCTAATTGACCCTTGGATAACAAATCCGCTATCAAAAGCTAAAGTTGAAGATTTTTCTAATAAAAAGATCGACTATATCATTGTCACTCACGATCACTCAGATCATTTGGGGAATGCTTATGATATATGCAAAATAACGGGCGCTAAGATGGTAGGAGTTTATGAATTAGCTGAAGAGGCTGAAAAAAATGGGATTTCTGCGATCGGTGGAAATGTAGGAGGGCGATTGAGCATAGACGATTTAGATATAGTGCTCGTTCCTGCAGTGCATTCAAGTGAAAAAGGTGTTCCTGTGGGAGTTGTCGTATCAGGAAGGGACTTCACTTTTTACCATGCAGGGGACACAGGTGTTTTCACTGATATGAGCATAATAAGCGAGCTGTATTCACCAGACCTCGCATTTCTTCCAATTGGGGGACACTTCACTATGGGAATAAAGGAAGCAGTAAAGGCAGTTCAGCTGATTAAGCCTAAAATGGTCGTGCCAATGCACTACAATACTTTCGAGGAGATTAAGGCTGATCCATTAGCCTTTAAGTCATTAGTCGAATCACTAACCAAGACAAAAGTTATAGTGGTAAATCCTGGCGAGAAAATAATTTTATAAATTTTTATTTTTTTGAAAAGTCTTATAAAGTCTATAGAAAAATATATTTTTTAAGGTGTGAGAATTGTACAGGAGAAGAGTGCAAATTGTTGGAGGATCTACTTACATTCTCAGCCTTCCTAAAAGCTGGGCCGAAAAGGTCGATTTGAAGGAAGGTGAAGAGCTATTTGTTGAAGAACTCAGTAATCAGGCGCTTCTTATATACGCGCCAGAAAGAAGAGAGCATTTTTCAAAAGCAGAAATTTCTTTCACATGTAAGGAAAGCAGGAATTTTATAGAGAGGACAATTATTGCTCAATACTTAGCCGGAAAGAAAGAAATAGTCCTACATGCGAGCGATGTTGAATGCAAAAAAACGCTTTCAAGCATTGCCGATTCTCTGAAGAAAAAGGTACTTGGGCTAGAAATATTAGAAGAAACTTCAAACGACATCGTTTTGGGAGCTATACTTGACACAACATTTTCAGATATTACACATGTAATAAACAGCATGATGAAAACTATAATATACATGCTTGAAGACCTAGCTATTGGACTGCGCAAAAACGACTTAAAAATTATTAAGGATATATATCAAAGGGATGATTATATAGACAGGCTGTATCTATATTCTATAAGATACTTAGTTAACATTTACAATATGCCGACCCAAGAACGGATCAACCCAAGCTCTTCTGTTCATTACGCACTTGCCGCAAAATCATTAGAAAGAATAGGAGACCATGTATCAGCAATATCAAAAAACTTGGAAGTAGAGCTTGTCCAGTCTAATATAAACGACAAAGAAAAGGAAGGAATACTGAATTTGATTAATTCTATAAAGGATTTAGAATCTCAAATTCTAAAGCTGGTTTTGAAGTTTGATGGTGAGCTACTAAATGAAATAACTGAAAAAGCAATAAACTTGATGAATGTAGAATCAGAGCTTAGAGCATCTCTTCTTAAATATTCAGTTAACCTTAGCTACGTTGCAGAAAGTCTGAGGAGAATAATTGCATATTCAATCGATTTATTAGAGAGTGTGTTGGACATTAATGTTCTGCAAACTTAAAGCTTTCCCTTTTTGCTATGAGAATCATTTGAATTAATCAGCACTTCAAAGCTAATCACTGGGCTTTAATAAAGATTAAAGTCTTAAAAATTTCCTAACTTCTTTAATGCATATATATTTCATACACTTTGTTGATTTGTGCTGCACGACACTTTTTTTCACTTTGACAAAACAAGCGACAAGTCTCACCATTTATGGTGGGGGGAAGGAGGTCAGAATAGAGTTAAGACGGTTCTAATTGACCCTTGGATAACA
>NZ_JBMFSV010000031.1:0-7936 GCF_049967375.1 Fervidicoccus sp.
GAATTGGATCCATGATACCGTAGGAGCAATCGCTATTAGTTCGGATTGCGACACTGCAGCGGGAGCAAGCACCGGAGGAATAAGAGGAAAAATGCCAGGAAGAATTGGGGATACGCCTATTCCCGGCGCAGGGTATTATGCTAATCACTTCGCTGCAGCTGCAGCCACTGGAATAGGGGAAGTTATAATTTTGACAGGTGCTACTAGATGGATTGTAGAAAGGGGAACTTTAGCTGGAAACGTTCTTTTTGTGGGAAAAGATTTAATCGAATATGTCAATCGAATGTACAGCACTAATACAATTGGAATAATAATGGCCGATATAAGAGGCAACTATGGCAGAATTTTTAACACAGAAGCGCTCCCATATGGAGTATTTACTGAGGATATGCAATCTCCTGAGGTTGGAGGTATACCGCTATAAATTTCTTTTTAAAATGAATGTGTTTCCTCTAATTTCTACCAACTCTGCGTTAAGAAGAGAAGAAACTTTTTTTGCGATTTCCTCTCTTTCTTCGCCACTTGATTCGATAAAGTTTTTATTAATTCTTATTTTGACAACCTTTTTTACCTTTAATCTTGTGTCTATTTCTTTTATAATTCTCTCATTAATGCCGTTTTTTCCAATATTGATATCGGCTCTGACCATTTTGCTTTTCACCACATCTCTAGGTTTAAATATGATTTTTTTAGAATATCCACAATTTAAGCATTTCACTTTCAAGTATGAATTTCCACTTTTTGAATGTATCCTGTAAGAGGAGTTTACTCCAGGTATAAGTATGGCTCCGCACCTTTTACAAATGAAATGCTTTAAATCATCTCGGACTGGCAAGTTCGTTTTTTGAGCAATACTTTTAATATATCTGCCACCGTATCTCAGAAAATCAACTGAACGGTACTCAAAAAACAGAAATGTTGCTTTATAAAAAACTCTCTCCATTTCATTGTAAGCTAATCTCACATACTTTTTTCGTTTATTCATCTTTCTATTTTTCTCCCAACAGCGTTTTTATCAGCCATTCTTTATTGAAAGGTACTATATCATCATAATTCTGACCAGTTCCTAAAAAGTAAATTGGCTTTTTGGTTTCTACAGAAATACTTAAAGCGACACCGCCCTTTGTATCAGCATCGCTTTTTGTTAGGAAGAAGCCCTCATATCCGACATTTTTCTCATAAGCGATCGCTTGCTCTACTGAGTCATTGCCTGATAATGCATCTATTACTAACAGTCTCAAATCATATCCAACAACGTCTATAATTTTCTTAAGTTCATTTATTAAGTCCCTGTCTACATGCATCCTTCCTGCAGTATCAATAAGAACAACCGGTATATTTTTCTTTTCCGCATATGCTATTCCGTCAAATGCAATGGAAGCCGGATCGCTGTTATACTTAGCCCTTATTATCGGCACTCCCAATCTATCTGCGTGAACTTGCAACTGCTCTTGCGATCCTGCTCTAAAAGTATCTGCTGCGACAATTAACGGGGTCATTCCGTTCTTTTTTATGTAGTTTGCCAGCTTTGCAATGGAAGTAGTCTTTCCTACTCCATTTATCCCCATAAATATAATAATAAACGGTTTTTTTTCTTTAGCTTGTTTATTTTTAATAGCCTCTATAATATCCAAATCTGGTTCCGGTATGTTTTTCTTTATAAAATCAACCAGAGCCTCCTTAATGCTTTCTTTTATATCGCTGTTTTTTGGCACTCTCTTTCCAATAATGGTATTTTTCAATGTATTAATTATTTCTTCTGCAACTGAATATGCTACGTCGTTCTCCACTAACTCCAGCAAGAAATCATTTCCAATTTCATCAAAGTCTTCCGGCTTGATCTCCTTAGTTTTAAATTTTTCCGCTAAAGAATTTGAAAAGCTTTCTATAGATTTTTTTAGCCTACTAAACATAATTTAAATCACAAATTATCTTTGTTGAGATAGAGCGTATATTAAGCTCTGCAATTTCTGATATTCCTTATTTTTTTCATCATATTCCTTACTCATTCTTTTTAGCTCTTCGGTAATACTATTTTCTCTTTCAGCTAGCACGCTTTCAGCCCTATCGTAAGGAAGCTCCGCATATATGTCAAGACCTAAATGAACTAAAGGGTTCCCATCGATATTTGCCTTCAGTTTTACCATGAGATTGCTATCCTTATCCATGCTTACAATGATATCACTTGTATTTTCGCTATTAATTCTCTTAAGGGCCTCTCTAGCGATTTTAACCTCTAAAAGTCTTTCATTTAGCAAACCTATTGCATTCCTCAGGCTTTCCAAATACTTCTCAAGATTTGCTACTGTTTGTAAAAGGGCTTCGGCATCTATTTGAACTGTTCTGCTCATATATTCCACCTATCAATAGCTAACAAATCCTGAATGTTCTTCGAAACGGCTTCTTTATTGTCAACTTCTTCTACTTTATTAATCTTTATGTGAAATCTTCTTAGTTTGTGCTTGCTACCAAGCAATGAATATGTCTTGTTAATAGCATCTTTTTCGCTAGTTCCTGTCAGCTCCAAATTAAACTTCTGCCATTTTGGGAAATGATCATGAGAGATGAGCATTTCTCCTGAAATTCTGTAAACTTTAACCTGAGTCATTATTGAAGCACCACTGTAAGGAATTGATTAGATATTAGATTAATATTTTTTATTTCATGAATATAGAAAGTTTTAAACTTAATAAGTCTTCTTTTTCAGTTGAAAACCTCACCTTTCAAGGTGGAATGAAAATTATAGTTTTTCTAGCTTTATCTTTTATTACTGACCTCATTGCCTTTTGGGGCGGAGAGGCTTTCAGCTGTAAAGAATCTATAATCCAACTTAAGGGAACTTTATCTCGAGAAGAGTCAAAATTATTTACAAAACTATAAGTAGATTGCTAGATCTCTTGATTTAAAAGAGAGGTAATATTGAGAATTTCGGTTCCTGTCGTTGCACTACCTACTAAAACTCCATTGTTGTTCGCCACTATGCCAGACTTTACAAATGGAACTCCTTCATTTACTGTCGTCTGAACTACTTCAACTTTCATGTCATTTTTTATTTCTGAAGCATCAGAGTCGCTTAGCATTGGATGAACAAAAGCTACATAATCGTTTGATACTATTATTGATCCTATAATGGAAATACCCAAGTAGCTTTTCTTGCTTACCTTAACATCTAGCAAGTCGCTTATTTTCCTAGCTATTTCGTCCTCAAGCAAAGGCGAGATATAAGCAAACTTATTGTTAGCAGTTATATAATTTCCTAAAGCAGTAAACTTGGAATCAATAATTCCTATTTTCACAGATCCTCCTATGCTTTCTTTTAAGCGATCAATTTCTTCGCTTTTTACTGCATATGGAAGAAGGATTGCTCTATCATTACCTGAGACAAGGACTCCTATAATTCTTGTATCCATTATAGTGGTTTCTATAGCATCTACTCCTAATGTTTCTTCAACAACTTTTTTTGAGCCATGAGAAATCCCATTTGGAACTAATGCGAATTTGTTATTGCTAAATATGTATACTCCTATGTTATGATTCCTAAATACAGAGAGCTTGGAAAAATTCATTTTTTGCACCTAAAAATACAAAAAGTTTTAAAGCATAAGTATTGTATGATTAAAAAATTACTCCTCCTTCCCCTTTTCTTTCTTATTTTTGTTTTCGACTTTCTCAACTTTTGGCAACTCAACCTTAACTTTAGTAGGATGTTTCCTTACTTCTCCGCTCTTAGTTTTAATTTCTTTCATTTCCTCTGCAATTATTTTAACTCTTAATTTTCTTGGGGGCTTCTCTATGCCTCTACTCCATATTAACTTGTTTACTGAGTCATCTATTTTAATTTCTTCTGTGTGAAACCTTCTCCTTATATAATCCTTTATATATCTAATAGCCCTAGCTGCTCTGCTCGTCTTCCTGGAAGAATAAACTTTTCTCAAGTTTATGACTTCTTCGAGCTCATTACCCTTCATTTAGACCACTCTCATACTTTTAGTTTATTCCTCCTCCAAAATCTCCTCTTAAAATTGAATCTTACTTTTCTTTTTGTTTTTACAGCCACCCATACAGGAATAGGACTATTTGATTTTAAAGCTTTTGAAAGTCTTAACTTCCTTGCCAATGGCTTGTAATGAGCCATAAAACTTTCACCATTTTTCTTAATACTTCTTTATTCTTTTTCTCTTATTTTTATATTAAATTCCTTTCTTGATCTAGTAGTTATTTCAGCTAATAACTCTTTAATTTGCTCTTCAGTAATGGGTTCTGTAATTCTCCCGCTCTGCGCAAGCACAATTAATTGGTTTTCTATAGCTTCTGCAAGATCTGGCCTCACTAGCTTCACATTATTCAGTCTGTCTCTAGCTTGTGGGGTTAAGATTTTTCTCAGAATTTCTTGTTTCTGTGCTTCTGCCTCTGTGGCTCTTCTCCTTCTCTCTTCCATTTCCATTCTTCTCTGAAGCTCCAAAAGCTTTCTCTGTTCTATTTCTGCTAGCTCTTCATCATTATACTCGTCGCTCATTTTTTACACCTACTTTATATTTATAATTTGCAAAAAGCTTTAATTAGCTTTTATTAAAAAACAACTTCTAATTATACAAATTTTGATCATAAATATCTCTTCAGTTCAGGGGTTTGCTCAGCCAATTCACTCATTATTTCTTTTGAGATTCTATCTAGGAGTGAAACAGCATTAGGTGTAAGCGTTCTTCCTTTACCAGATATTCTTGTCACCAGTCCTGCTTTTTCTAGCTGTTTTAGAATGTTTCTGGCGATTGCACCAGAACCCTTTCTAAAGTGCGGTGGAGATGAGCCAAACCTTTTCTTTCCGCCATAGATAACTCTGAACCTTTCTATTCCTACCGGTCCTTTTGCCTTGTATAGCTTCCTCAATATTGATGCTGCTCTATAATACCACCAATCCTCCTGCAAAGGAATATACTCTTTATATGAGCCCGTTTTTGAAAATTTACTCCATTCTGGAGGATTGATAACTTCGCTGTAGTTTTCTTTTAAATATTTTGCCAATCTCTCAACCAATATACTAGGGGGTACTTGCATAGCATTAACCATGATTTTTACACCAGTGCTATCATTTTATTATTATATTGTATTCCTAACCATTGAATTATTTTTTAACAACGGTTTTTAAATATAATGAATTTTTAAACATTTAAATACTTATAGCTAACCAGTATCTTTAAACATCTTGAAATTTTAGGAGTTAAAAATAACAACCGGAATATTCTAAAAATTGATAGGTTCAAATACATACTCCACAATTACGAACTTTGAGAAGCTAATAGCTTTGCAGTCTCAGGAGAGTATTCCCAATTAGGAGGTAACCTTCCTATCCTCTTATAATATCTGACAAGTCTTCTTATTTTAGACTCTATTTCTTGCAAACCTTTCTTTACATTCTCATCTTTAGGATGTTCTGAAAGATGCCTTCTAACGTTTACCGCCCTTCTGATTAAATTGTAAAGGTCCTCAGGTATTTGCGGTAATAGTCCTCTTTCCTTCAGTATTTGTGTTATCTTTTTATTTGTAACGGTTTTAACTAAAGGTATACCATACTGATCTCTCAAAATTATACCTATCATTGACGGTGGATATCCTTTTTTCGCTAATTCTACTACCAACTCTTCAATTTCTTCGGGTTCGAGTCTTAACCACTTAGGCGTGCCAACGCTCACTGGTCTCGTACTATGCGACTTGCCCTTCTCTCTTTTCTTATTCATTCATCAATCCCCTCTATAATTATAAGCTATACTCATATTAGATGTCTTTGACGGCTGAACGCCGTTTTTCCAATTAGACAAATCCTACTTTGAAAGCAATTTTCTTTAGTCTTTTTTTAATTTAAAAACGTTTTTAAGCTTAACGCCTTTGTGCCAGGATGGGGGTCTTCATACAGCAATGATCTTAAATTCTCAACGAAAAGTAAGGTGTTTGAAGGTGTCATCAAAAAGGAGTAAGCATAATGATTGCAGAGAGATTTATAAATAGCATGAAATAACATAAACACCAAAACATAAACTTTTATGACATGCAAAACTGTTTTTCTAGGTAATAAACATGTTAGTTACAGTGAGAGATCTAAGAAAGAATTATGGAGAAAAGGAAGCATTAAAGTCAATAAGTTTTAATATTGATGAAGGAGAGATATATGGATTAATAGGTCCGAATGGGGCTGGAAAGTCGACAACGCTTAGAATATTAGCAACTCTTCTTAAGCCTACAAGCGGTGAAGTTTATATAGATAACATAAATGTGGCAGAGGAACCTGAAAAAGTTAGAAAAATCATTAGCTACCTTCCTGAAGAAGCTGGAGCTTACCCGAATATGACGGGCATAGAATATCTTAAGTATATCGCAAAAATTTATGGAGTAGATGAAAGTTTTATAGAAGTCGGGAAAGAAATTTCTGGGCTGGGCGATGCACTTAAAGATAAGATAAAAACATATAGTAAAGGAATGAAAAGAAGGTTGCAAGTAGCAAGAACTCTCATGGTAAAGCCAAAGTTGGCAATTCTAGACGAGCCGACTAACGGTATAGATGTCCTATACTCGCTTCAATTAAGAAGGTCGATTAAAGACTTTTCAAAAGTAAAAAGAATTACTATCATATTAAGTAGCCATAACATGCTGGAAGTTGAGAACTTGTGTGACAGAGTGTCGTTTTTGTATGATGGAAGGTTAATTGTCGAAGGAACCCCTGAAGAAATAAAGGAGAAATATGACGCTAAAAATCTAGAAGAAGCTTTTGTGAGGGCTGTCGGAATATGAGCAGGGTCTGAGTTTTTAACACTGGCAAAAAAAGAGGTCAAGGACTTATTTAGAGATCCGAAGATCATTATTACGATGCTAGTTGTGCCTATTGTTATCTTTTTTATATTTGGAGAAGTTATGGGATATTCTATATCAAAAATCTCTGAAATATCAAATATGACTGGTGTCAACATTGCTGTTATAAATTATGACAACGGCACGTTTTCTCAGTATTTTATCAACTTTATAAAGAACGATTTAAATAGCAACGTTAAAGTCTTCGCTAATGGCACTGTTTACGACTTGATGAGGAATGGAAATTATCGCATTGTTTTTGTCATTCCGAATAATTTTACATATAACATTTCTAAAATTTTAGAAAAATTTAAAACTAACGACGACAACTATTATATTAAGGTGAAAAAAAACGAGTGAACAGAAGAAAATAAATCAAGAAAAATTTGGGTCATCTGGCAGGTGGGGTTTTTGGATAGCGATCATAGGTGCCCTGTTGATTATAATTGATGGTATTGCTGTACTTGCTGCTAGCTCATTTTACGGGTGGCATTATGGCGGAATAAGCACAGTGGGTTGGACGGAAATAACAATCAGCATCATCATGTTTATCATCTTACCATTTTACAAAAGATCTCCAGCAGCCATTGGCTGGACTACGTTTGTGCTTGCATTGATAACAATGCCTTTTGATGGAGGATTCTGGGAAATTGGAGCTATACTTGCATTGATAGGCGGTGTCATGGTAGCTTTAAAGAAGTAATTTCAAGCATGTCAAATAAAAATTTAAAAATTATTTTTTATTTTTTAATAATGGAGTTTAACCATGACTTCCAATAAAGTTTTAAAGGATTGTATTGAATTGGCTGGAAGAATTCTAAGGCGTTGGGGGTTTGCCGAAAAAGATATAATAATATATACAACGTTACTTTTCAGCAACAAACCAATGAGCATGCAGGATATTTCAAAGGAGACTGGACTAAGCCTTTCAACTATTTCGATATCAATTAACAGTCTTATGAAAAGTTATTTGATTAAAGCCGAAAAAAAAGAAAGAAGCAGGATTTTTACGGCAGTTCCGTTGTTTTACGAGTTTTTCCTTAACCAGCCAGCTGTGATGCTTGATAAAGAAGTTATACCTCTTAAACAAAAGCTG
>NZ_JBMFSV010000032.1:0-7914 GCF_049967375.1 Fervidicoccus sp.
GGCGTTGGCCGTCTGAGGGGAAGATGCCCACAGTACGAGAGGAACTGGGCATCGCGGCCTCTAGTCTACCGGTTGTCCGGCAGGGCAATGCCGGGCAGCCACGCCGTTAGGGATAACCGCTGAAAGCATCTAAGCGGGAAGCCCGCCCCGAGACGAGACGGCCATTCCGTGCGGGGAAACTCGCACGGATGGAGGGCCCCCGTAGAAGACGGGCTTGATAGGACGGGGGTGTAAGCTCCGAGGGACTTGTTCCCGAGGAGTGAGCCTGCCGTTACTAAAAGCCCGACGCCGCTTGCTTCTCTCCTGGGACCTAAAGCTGCGCATATCACAAAAAGCGCGCAGCTTTTCAGGATTCGCCCAGGGTTAAGCCTGGGACTCCTATACTCGGCACAGAATTTAATTCTCAGTTTTAACTTCTTTAGAAGTTAGGAGTTTTGAGAGAAATATCTGATAAATTGGTTCATTTTTATTGATTTTTGAGTAACCCATGGGGGGAGTCCATGTAGGTAGTACTTCCCTGATTTCCCTTAAACTGACTGGCTTTTCATATAGCTTTGGCGATAATACTTCAATGGCAATTGCAGTTTTTGCTCCTGCTATAAACTTCCACGACTCAGGAGATATACCCTTTTCATTTTTCTTCCTCACATATCTCCATATTTTCTCTGGAGGACCTCTTATAATTCGTCCGATCGTAAATTCACCTAAGATTGCTTTGACCCTCCCGCTGACATATACTATAGCAAGACCTCCCTTGATCAGATCCTTTCCTTTTCCTCTTCTGAGCTCGAACTTCTTTCTTCCAGAGAAAATTGCTTCTGCATATTCAGGTCTTATTGAAAATATATATATACTCTCCAAAGACATCGCCTTTTGAAGAGCTTTCGTCTGTGGAGAAAACAATTTAAAAATGAAAAGTAGGTATTTATAAGTCTTTTTTAGCTATAGTTTTTATTTATTAATTGAAAAATGTCTTAAATATTTTAGGTGGTTTCATATGAGTATAAACTACATATCCCTCGGAGATGTGAAAATAGGAACATACATCATCATAGAAAATGAGCCTTGCAGGGTTGTGGAGATAACAAAAGCTAAAACGGGGAAGCACGGGAGCGCTAAGGCTCATGTTGTCGCCATAGGACTTTTCACTGGAAATAAAAGGACTTTGACAGCGCCGGTGGATCAGAGAGTAGAGCAACCAATAATTGAGAAGAAAGTTGCTCAAGTCATTGCAGACCTTGGAAATTCCTATCAACTTATGGATATGGAAAGCTATGAAACCTTCGAGGTTCAAAAGCCAAATGACCCAGAACTGCTGAGCAAAATAGCTCCTGGAAAAGAAGTAGAATATTGGGAGGTCATGGGACAGAGGATAATTGTTAGGATGAGAGGATAAGGGTAACAGATTTGAGCAACATTTTTTCGGGAATAAAGGAAGCAATTAAAAAGTTTCTTTCATCTACTTCTCCATATGAGCAGAGCGTAGAGGAGTTTATAAGAGAGCTCCAGAGGATCTTAATTAAATCTGATGTAAATGTAAAGGTGGTTTTTGAATTTACGAGCAAAATAAGGAAGAGGGCTCTAGAGGAAAAGCCACCGCAAGGAGTGAGCAGAAGAGACTGGTTCATTAAAATTGTATATGAAGAGCTCATATCGCTCTTAGGAGGAGAAGAAGAGCTTAACGTGTTGCCGAAAAAAAAGCCTTATGTGATAATGCTTGTAGGAGTCCAGGGGAGCGGGAAGACTACTACTGCGGCAAAGCTAGCCTGGTACTATAAAAATAGAGGATATAGAGTAGGGCTGATAGCTGCAGACACATTCAGGGCTGGAGCATATGAGCAGCTGAAGCAACTGGCAGAAAAAGTTGGGGTTGAGTTTTGGGGAGATAAGGGGTTGAACGATCCCGCAGAGATAAGCAGAAAGGGACTAGAGTACCATCTATCAAAAAAGGCAGAAATAATAATTATTGATACTGCTGGAAGACATGGGTACGGTGAGGAAAGCAAACTTATTGACGAGATGAAGGCAATAGCAGATGCTGTAAAGCCTGACGAAGTCATCTTAGTATTGGATGCGTCAATCGGTCAAAAGGCTTATGATCTTGCGAAGAAGTTCCATGAAGCCACACCTATAGGTTCAATAATAATTACAAAGCTGGACGGCACTGCGAAAGGCGGAGGCGCAATATCAGCGATTGCAGCCACAGGCGCGAAAGTAAAATTTGTGGGAACTGGAGAAAAGGTCGATGAAATTGAGCCTTTTAGACCTAAAAACTTTGCTTCAAGGATCCTGGGAATGGGCGACATAGAGGCAATATTGGAAAGAGTATATTCAACCATGAGCCAAAACGAGCTTGAAGAAATGGCGGATTCTTTAATGAGCGGTAACCTCAATATGAAGCTGATTTATAAGCAAATAAAGCAGATCAGGAGCATGGGGCCGATCGGAAAAATACTTAGAATGATACCTGGATTGAGCATGTCATTACCAGAAGACGAGGGCGCTCTAAAAGTGAGCGAAGAGAAAATGGACATGTGGCTTAATATAATTAACAGCATGACATATGAAGAAATGGAAAAACCTGAGCTTCTTGAAAGAGAGAAGTCAAGGATAAGAAGGATCGCAATAGGTGCTGGAGTGGCACAGGAAGACGTTAGAGAGCTTTTGAATTATTACAACTACATAAAAAAGCTCTTAAAGCAGTTGAAAAGAAGGAAGTCTCTTCTTAAAAAATTTGGAGGAGCAGATGAATTCTTAGAGGAGGAATAGAAGTTTGGAGAACGAAGTATTAAGCAAAGCGATAAGCATAATGGAAAAATATCCTTTATGCGACTCATGTTTGGGAAGGATGTTCTCCTCCTTTCTAAAGGGGTTTACTAATGAAGAAAGAGGAAAGGCAATAAAAATAGCAATTGCGATGGAGCTAATAAAAAAACTTAAGAGTGGTGAAGAGGAGGCGGGAAAAAAGCTGGAAGCCATCTCTCAATCTTTAGGTCCGGAGTTTGATAAGACGCTCGAAGAGGTTAATATTAAACGCAGGACTGGTGAATGCTATTTATGCGGTGGCAAATTAAAGAAATGGGTGAGCCTGTATAAAGAAGCTGTGCCCATATTAAAGAAAAAATCTGTAGAGTCCTTTGTCGTTGGAATTACAGGTTCAAAAGAAATAGAAACCAAAGAGGATGAGCTTCTCAGAGAGTTTTCAATAGACACAGCTGAATCCATAAAGTCTGAGCTGAGGAGAGAAGTTGGAAAGCTGATTACCAGCTCTACTGGTATAGATGCAGGTTTCACAGATCCAGGCGCAGTTATTTACATTGATTTGAAAAGTGAGAATCTGAGAGTAAAAGTGATGCCTCTGTTCATTAAAGGAAGATATATCAAAGCTGGGAGGAACATAAGCCAAGTAGAGTGGTTCGATGATGACAAAAAACAACAACTTTCTGTTAAAGGAATGCTTTCCGTTCTCAGTGAGTTTTATGGGGGAGAGGTTTTACTTCATGCCTCTGGAAGAGAGGACGTTGATGTGAGGATGCTCGGTTGGGGAAGGCCTATGGTAGTTGAGATAAAAGATCCAAGAACCAGGAGAGTGCCGCTTAGCTACATCAGCTGGCTAGTAAATAAAAATCCATACGGAATTTTCATACTTGAAGAAAAGGGGAAAAGGAAGGATGTGAGAGAGATAAAAGAGCTTGACTCAAAGAAAAGAAAGATTTACAGAATAGTTGTAGCAGGCGATGTACCCCTCAATGAGAAAGATGCTGATACGATAGTAAGAGAGCTGAAGGGAAAGGTAATTGAGCAGAGAACCCCTACAAGAGTTCTTGTGAGGAGAAAAGATGTTGCAAGGAGGAAAAAAGTATACGATATAAGCTTGCACGCTTTTTCCGGGGTATTGATTGGGTTGATAGAGACGGACGGGGGGCTTTATATAAAAGAGCTGATTTCTGGTGATAATGGAAGAACTAAGCCGAACTTCTCTGAAATACTCGGAAAGAGTGTGCAATGTATCGAGCTTGATGTGGTCAAGGTTGTTTGGTAGAGCTTCCCTCGATCCTCCTTTTAACTCTTCTGAGGACATGCGTCAATATTCTAACTTCTGGCTTTGATGGAGATGACCTAAATAGCACATGCCTCATGGCTGTTCTTGCCCTCATTATTTTTGTTTCATCTCCTAATGCCATTGAAGCTATATCGCCGAATATGCTTACGGCTTGCTCAAGTTCTTCTCTCTCGGCTAAATTTACCAGATCCCTTTTTCTTTTGGACTTGTATATCTCATAAAGATATATTGATACCGAATTTGCCAAATTCAGAGCTGAGTACTCTGAAGACGAAGGAATTGTTGACACAAAATCGCACTTCGAAAGCTCATCTCTAGTGAGACCTGAGCTTTCTCTTCCAAATACGATACACGGCTTTTTATATCTTTCAAGAAAAGAGGGCAGATCATAGGAGGGGATCGTGCTTCTTAAAATATCACCATCCAGGCTGAACTTAGCTGTAGTGCATACTCTGACATCACATGGAGAGAGAGCTTCATCCAGGTTTTTATAAACTACTAGATTGTCTAATCTGCCTACCGCTTTTGCTGAAAATCTTCTGGCCTCATCCATATCGAGCTCTCTTGGATAAACGAGAACGACATCGTCTACCTCGAAGTTTTCAGCCAGCCTCATTATCATTCCTAAGTTTGCTCCACCTTCGATACCTACAAGCACAAGTCTAATATCCATTTTTCTCCCCTTTTATTAAGTACAAGTCTTCGAAGAAGAAGCTCTTGCTCGAAACGATGCCAAACTTCATATCTATTTCGCTCATTTTCCTATACAGAATCTCTAAATTACCTAGAGATGAAGAAACTAACAAAAGCGTTCCGCCGCTGCTTAAAATTTCTGGTATCTCGTCTAATATAGAAAGAGAAAAATCTATTCCTTCTTTTCCTCCAGCCCATTGTAGCTCAAAGGGATCGTTAGCATTTTTAGGCTCAATTGGTAGATAAGGTGGGTTTATTATGATTGTATCGAAGCCAGATCTCGACCTCAAAAAAGTCACCTTGTTACCAATAACTACGCTGAACCTTTCTTGCTGCTTATCAAAGCTGCTTAAATTCAAGCATGTCGAATATGAAGCTAAACAATTCACATCAGTAGCAACGACATCGCTCGCTCCAAGCACTAAGGAATGAAGGGCAATGATCCCGCTACCTGTTCCTATATCTAAAACTTTTTTATTTTTAACAATCTCAGGGTGAGAGCTTAAATACTCCAATATCATATATGTGTCGTCGCTTGGATCATAAACCCCTTCTGGAATGCAGAGGAAATATCCCCATCTTACCTTTCTGTTACTTCTGCACATCTCCTCGAAATTTCTTCCATTTCCCATGGAGATAGCTCCCTCACCCTTTTATTTTCAAGTAACTTTTCTATATAATCGATGCAATTTAACTTTAAGGTTTCTAAGCATTGCTTAAATACTTTTCTGGAATTTTTATTTCTCTGCGAAAATACGCATGAAGTTAACTTTTCAAGTAAAAAATGAACCTTGGTATCATAGTTCTTCTTCCTTTTTAAAGAAACAATGCTCACAGAGACTTTTGGCTCGGGAAAAAAGCTCTTGGGAGTGAAGCTTCTAACTATCCTAATTTCAAATAACAGCTGAGCTAAAATGGAGAGCCTTCCATAGCTTTTACTTCCAGTTGCAGCGACAAGCCTTTCAGCAACTTCTTTTTGCATTCCTAAAATCATGTTTTTTATATTATTATTTCTGCAAGCTTTTATGATAATGGGAGAAGTTATTGAAAATGGAGTGCTTGAAAAAACTACGCTTGTTTTTATGCTCGGAACTATGCCCAATGCATCTGCCAAAATCAGATAAACGTTTCTCTCCTCTATTATACTTGAAATTATCGAAAATAAGCTTGCATCCTTTTCGATCGTGATTATATTTGATGATGAAAAAGCATAAGACACAGCTTTGGTTAAAGTCCCTATCCCAGTCCCTATTTCGACCATCCATTCAAGGTTATCTATTAGAGAGAGCTCTTTTATGAAAGTCTCAATGTAGTTAGGATCAATTGTAAAATTCTGGCTTAGCTTTTTTTTAGGCTTAATCCCTGCTTCCTTTATGAAATGTATCGTCCAATTTTTTAATTCAATTGGGGAGAAGAAAAAAACCTTATGTTCATTGGTTCTTTCCATTATAAATTCATTCCCTATAAATTTCGTCTAAAATTCTTAAATATACAGCCTGGGATTCATTAGGACTTGGTCTTATAAAAAGATAATACCTCTCCCCTCCAATAAGCTCTTTTACAATCCTCTCGGCAATAACCTTTTCAATGTTGTGAATCTTAACGCCTCTTATAGTAAGTCTTTGAACGATATCCTCGAATGATTCGAACGGCTTTCTCTTCCTCTCATCTAGCATAACATTTAAAGTCCTCTTTCCTATTCCAGGCAACAATTCAAGCATGTGCATTCTCAGTGTTATTGATCCAGCATTATTAAAAAACTTCAAGAAGTATTTCTCATTTTCTTTAATTATCTGTGAAAGTACTGACACGAGATTTTCTTTAGCTACAGTTGTTAAGTCCTCATAAGATATAGGACCGAAAATCGACTTGATTGGACCTTTTCCAACATAGTCTGGACCCGCATATATCTTTTCACCCACTTCAAAATTTTCTCCCTCAGGGACTACTAGCTCAAATAGGGTGAAATATTTATAGCCAACTACCTGTGCCAGCGGAACTCTTCTATGTTCAACATGTTTGTCAAACGGATTTCCGTGAGGGAGAAAATCTAAGACGACAGCAACATCATCAGGTATCTCTCTTTTCTTTTTTGCTTCGCCATAAAAGTATCTGTCACCTTCTCTTTCATTTGACAAACATCATCACTTCCATAATTGTTTTGCG
This sequence comes from Fervidicoccus sp., assembly GCF_049967375.1. NCBI lineage: Archaea > Thermoproteati > Thermoproteota > Thermoprotei > Fervidicoccales > Fervidicoccaceae > Fervidicoccus > Fervidicoccus sp. The sequence goes on from NZ_JBMFSV010000032.1 coordinate 6,923, forward strand.
TTATAAAATATATTAGAAAATTAAGTATATTAGTATTAATGTTATACACAATTTGAATACCATAAAGTTCAAAAGCACTTACTTACTATCTCTACAGCCTTTTCCACAGTTTCAGAAGGCAATGACTGATACTGCTGTGGCAATAATGCTCTTAATTCTGCGCTTTCTGTTGGAAGTACGTTTATTATCATCACTGCGAGTTCTTCAGGTATTGACAGTTTTTTTAGTTCTTCCAAAATTTCTTTAATGTTCTCAGCTTTGCATTTCCTTACAGCACTAAGATACTCTTCTACTTTCTTTATTATTATGGAATCTTTATCAAAGCTTGATGATTTCAAAAGCTCCTCAAGCTGAGAATTGGATAGGTATTCTTTGCTTACAATAATCCTTGGCAAATTTTACATCCTCTATAAAGTTTTAATTAAAATTAAGCCGCTACTGTAAGCGGTCTTATATGTTCTGGTCTAACAAAAAGCGTTCTCTTTACACTACCCTCATAAAGTTCTACTATATATGCCCTTCCCCTTCTACCAACAATTACGCCGGTCCTTCCATGAAACCTTCTATGCGGCATTCCTTTATGTATTGATGGATTAATATATATCATTACCTTATCTCCTACATTATATTTTATCATAAGAAGGCTGAGAGATGGCACTCCTCCTCTTTCTCTGATGTCCTTTTTAAAGAGCTTTCTCGTCCTGTGCCTGTAGCCTTTAGGTGCTTTAACCAATTTTACACATCCTCCTTAAAATCATTTTAAATGTGACAAATTTTTGCTAAAAATATTTTCCCTTCCAAATAGGCAAATCACTAAAAGAATAAAATAAATTGAGATTATAAATCTTTCATAACGAGTTTATTTAAAAACAAACAGCATTTTATTAAAAAGTAAAGATTAAAGCATTTTGTGTTTGATCATTTGTATTACTGCCAAGCGACCATCTTGCTCAGAACTTCATCTCCGACCTTTCCCTTCTCCACATCTGATA
>NZ_JBMFSV010000033.1:0-6341 GCF_049967375.1 Fervidicoccus sp.
TTTTGCTAATTTTATTAGCAAATATAAATAAAATAAATCTAACATTATATTAGGAGAAAAGAGGAATTTAATTCTTAGGGGTTCGAGCTTCATAGGTCTTGATATAATTTGATACCGAACTTATAAGCTTATATGGAACTCAAAATAGTTTGTCTAGGCGTTTCTCATTAATAAATTATTAAAAGAATATACTTTATTACGTGAAGTCTTTTTTGATAAAAATTAGAGAAAAATATTTTTATCCGTATTACTCTTTCCAACAGCTATTCGGCAAGTCATTTAAAAAACTAATAAAAATTTGAAAAGAAAAATTCATGCGGGCCCGCCGGGATTTGAACCCGGGATCCCCGGCTCCGAAGGCCGGTACCTTGATCCTGGCTAGGCTACGGGCCCTTAAAATTATTGATAAACAGCATCAATTTAATATACTTTTCAGCTTTGTAATACCAATATTTAATGAGTTATTTTTATAAATAAATATGTTCAATCTCCACCTCTCGCTTCAACTGAAATTTCTATCATGTCTAGTCTTTGCGACAATAAATATACATAGCTTACCAAAATAGGAACAGCTTTCCAAGGTTTTAAATAAGAAACTCGATATCCTCTTACTTTAAAACTATTTATTATTTCTTGGAGCTCATAAATTGCATAATAAATGAAATTGAAAGAATATATAAGCACTTTTATTTTAATCTTCTCTTCGATCGTTTCATTTTTTGTCGTCGAAGTAAATAAGAAAAAAGAAAGAACAGTGGAAAGGGTGTAAATTGCTAGAAATATAAGATAACTAACATTCGTTCCACTTAAAAAGCTTATCAGCTCAATTGGAAGAATAGTCATTGAATATAAAAATATCAAACTGATAAAAAGATCGTAAAGCTTTCCAGAAATAAATAAAGATGCTAGCAAAATAGAATCAAAAATCATAACATCTATTCTATTTGGATAAAAGGCTCCGAAAACTGTAAAAAATAGCAAGAAAATCTTTAAATAAAAAGATTTTTCTTTATGTAGCCAAGTATCTATTTCTTTGGCTTTTATAACCTCAGCAAGCGGATTCAAGGATCAGCTTCCTCGTTACAATATTGTACTTTTCTAAGACATCATCATTCAATTCTCTAAGAGTCGTCTTTTCAACGATCCTTCCACCGTATATAACAAATACATCATCAGGTTTAACTAAATTAAGGTGCATAGAATTGTTTAAAGCTATAATAACGGTCTTGTTTCTTTTTCTGAAAAAGCTTAAAAGATTTACTATAGATAAATAACCATCCAAATCCATATCATTGAAAGGTTCATCAAGCAGTATTATCGGTTGATCAGCGACAACTATACTAGCAATGCTCACTCTTCTAGCTTCTCCTCCGCTTAGCCTAAATGGATTTTTTTCGTATAGCTTATTTACACCAAGTATTTCTAAGACTTCTTCGGAGGCTTTTGCGTTTGTATTTTTGAGGATAAACTCGATTTCCCTCTTCACACTATCTTCAAAAAAACCTTGATACGGATTTTGCCAGCAATATCCAACAATTTGAGCTCTTTTTTTGGGCGGAAGTTTAGAGATTGAAATTCCATCATATATAACTTCTCCCTTTTTTATTGGAATTAAAGAGGCAATCGCTTTCAGTAGAGTCGATTTTCCGCTGGAATTCGGTCCCAAAATCGCATGCACTCCTGGGGGAAGTTCAAGAGTTATATCTTCTAAAGCCACTTTTTTAAAAAATTCAACTGTTAGATTGGAGACTTTCAGCAATTTGTTGCTCACCTTCTTCTGGAAACTTCTTTTCTAGCCCTATAGCTAGTAGATATCCACCTATACCTACAGATATTATTTGACCTATAGTAACGCCAAGCATGCTTATACCTAGAGGTACTTTAAATATAAAGTTTAGGAGCAAAAAGGCTATGAAAAAGTCCACAATTACAATGGATGCAGCAATTCCAGCTATAAGTCCTACTTTTCTATTCTTGATATACTTGCCACAAAGATAGATAGCAAGAGCTGAAATGAAAGAAGCAGTAGTTCCCAGGATAAGGTCATATGGGTTATATGGAGAATTTAAATTTGCAATGAACGTGCCAATAGTAAGCCCCCAAATAGCCTTTGTTCCGAACTTTTTGTTGAACGGAAGCACTAAAAAAATATCGCTAATCCTCACCTGAATTGGACCATATGCTATTGGAGCGATTAAAACAGTTAATCCAGCATACCCAGCAGCAATTACTGCTATATATAATATGTCCTTAAGCTTCATATCAAATACCTCAGTCTTTTCTGGCTTCTTTTAATATTTCGAGAGCGATATCATAAACTTCTTTAAATACTGTTGTGTTTTTAACTTTGTCTATTGATCCTAATGAAAAAATAAAAGTATCGTCATACGAGATAAGCTTTAGCATCTTTAATCCTTTATTTAATAATTCTTTATGGTTTTTATAAGCATCGAAGGTTGTTCTATACAAGTTCACTACAATTCCCAAAATTTTTGCATTTTCTTTTTCCAAATTTTTGATCATATTCTTGATGCTTTCCAAAGATAATTTGTCAGGAGAAGATACTAATATCAATTTTATCTGGGGAAGCAATTCTATCAAGTCATATAGCTCATCCGACATTCCAGGAGGGGTGTCAATTATTAGAAAATCGAGACTTCCCCAGTCGAGTATAGAAAGAAGTTCTTTTAATGCGCTATCTATTTCTCTTCCTCTTAAAGGGGAAATTCTTCCTTCTGTTAAAATGACAGGAGAGAAGTACTTTATCTCATTTATAATTACTGGTTTTATCCCATTTTCTTCTTCGAAGTTAATTTTCATGTCAGCTCCTAATATTAAATGCGTATTAGGATTGGTCAAATCGAGATCTAAAAGCCCTGTTTTTAAACCTAGCTCATTAAGTGCTATTGCTAAGAGGGTAGAAATGGTTGTTTTCCCTACACCTCCTTTACTGCTCACTATTCCAATAATATTTTTTACATTAGCTGTCTTGGTTCTTATCCCGAATATTCTGGGATCTATTAATTTCTGACTCAAATTATCTCACCAGCATCATAACATTTTTTCCGTCGAGAACTTCGAAGTCAGAGCTTTTACAATTAGGACATGAAACTACTGTGTGTACAGCTTCAGGCATAAAATGTATCATTTCTCTTTCGTCCTCGCTCAAACTAACATCGCTCAGACTCCATTCATAACCGCATTTGTTACATTTGAATCGGGCTTCCCGAATTTCATATGAAAGCTTTACTTTTATGTTTAATGATTCTAATGTCATCGTTACGTAATTCATAACAATGTTTATATCTATATTTTGTAGCTCTCCAAATAATACTTTTACTTCGCTGATTTTTTCGTGAAAAGCTTTTTCTTTAATAGCTTCTATAATTCCTTGGGCTATTGCTATTTCATGCATATTCATCAATCCTTTGCTTTAAATATTACAATATATTTAAGGCAATTTGACGAAAATATTTTTTTATTTTACATGTAATATTTAATATAATTATTGTAGAAAAGATGATCAAAATTGAAAAGCTCTAAAATCAGCGTAGGTAGGACACAGTGTAATTACATATATGACAATATAGATCTCGAAGATTGTCCCATCGTCTTATTACATGGTTATAGCTTTAGTAGCGATGTATGGAATGAAGTGGGGATATTTAAGATTTTTGACGAGAAAAAAATACCTTACATTGCTTTGGATATGCCTTATGGCATAAAAAATAGTTGCGAGCCAAAAGATACAGATATGCACAAAAACGAGGCATTTTTGGAAGAAGCACTTAAAAAAATAAAGAAAGATTTAAAACCACCTTTATTGGTTGGAGCTAGCATGGGAGGGTATTTAGCTCTTTTATATTCCGCATCAAACCCTGTTTCAGGATTGTTATTAATAGGCCCAGTAGGAACTGATGATACATATGTACTAAGTTCTTTAAACAAATACAATTTTCCGGTTTGCGTGATTATAGGAGAAAAGGATACGATAATCGATTTTGATTCGGTTAAAAAATTTGTAGAATCTCTCCCAAATGGAAAGCTTAAAGTATATGAAAGCTCTGGGCACCCAGCATATTTATACAAAAAAGATAGATTTATAGAAGATGTACTTTCGGCTTATAATGCTATAAGAAAGAAATATTAAAATTTATCTAATGTTAAATACGGTCAAATCTTCAAGCTTTGGTATTTTTTTAGAATAATTCACTTCAAACTTATAAAAGTCGCCATTATTTAGTGTAAACCATCCAGAGTTTTGCTTGTCATCTGCGCTTAAGTAAAAATCTACAGCAGTAGATGAAGAAAACACCAGCGCATCTCTTAAGTTTTTGACATATAGTTTATAGTAATCTTTTTCTTCGTCGTTTACGTAATAGTTTCCGAACACAACCTGTATTTTTTCTTCATTTAGAAGAACTAAAGAGATATTCAAAGCGGAAAGAGTAAACTCTTTAAGGTTTTTTATTTGTTCATGTTTTATATCATCTTGAATTATAGATGATAAATATTTTCCCATCACATATGTGTCGCTATACTTTTCAAATATTTTTTTATAGCTTTCTTTTTCGTCGATCATTCCAATAAGTTTTTGCTTGTCTACTGCACCATTATGTGCTATAATCAGTCTTGAACCAGATGTGGTCATGAATTCAAATGGCTGAACATTTAATATATTGACCGTTGATTTTTCGCTTGTAGCTCTTGCATGAAAAATTTTAACTGCAAATGGACGGTAGTATCTCTCATCTTCGCTATTTAAAAGCTTATCATTAGGCTTATCTATGTATACTGGATGCAAACTTTTTCTTATGCTATATGAGACCTTTCTCCCGTTTATTAATGCTGTAAATACCCCCCAACCTTCTTTATGAGAAAAGTTAGCCCTTTTGAAAATATTGGCAGCGTACGGATCTTCATAACTGGAGGATACAAATGCATGTAATGTTGGTTTATAAAGGGTATCTTCAAACCCAGGATCTCCTATAAATCCAAACAACCTACACATATGGATTCACCAAATTTCTATAAACTTGCGTAGAAATAATATTATTAAAATTTATTCTTTTTTTCTTTATAAAGAAATTGCACAATAATTTAAAAACCTCATTAATGCGAAATGAATACTAGTACAAATATTTTTGTTTGAAAAGCTAAAAATTTAAGATGCACAAAATTATTTTTAAAGAAAAAAGGTGAGCATATATATGAATATTTCAGCAAGTGAAATAATAGTTTTGTCTTTACAGCTCTATGCTGTAATGAATCCGTTAGTAGCTATACCTAAATTTGCTGACCTAGTCGAAAGCAATCAGAGAGAGGGTTTCTTTTCAATAACAAATAAGGTCTTTTTGACTATTCTTTTTCTCAGTACAATTTTTGTTTTAGCTGGCGGATATATACTTTCTTTTTTTGGCATCTCATATTATAGCTTAAAGATTGCAGGAGGGATAATTCTTCTTACTGTAGCTATTGACACTTTGACTACGGGACATAAGCCAAAAGAGGTAGAAACAGGAGATTTGATAGTCGTTCCAATAGCAACACCTTTGATCATAGGCCCGGGAACTATGACGTCACTTATTATATTCGGAGAACTGCATGGAATCATTAATACTCTTTTAGCTGCGTATTTGTCTTGCTTTTTCGTATATTTAACGTTGATAGTATCGATTGCATTATTGAGACTTTTAGGACCTACATTTATTAACGGTTTGGGAAAGTTCATGTCTTTAATTATAGCATCTTTTGCTATTCAGATGCTTCTTTCCGGCTTTTATGGTTATATTATTGAAACCTATCAAGTAAAAAGCTAATTTTCCAGCTTGAGATCTTCAAAAAGATCTTTTTTAAAGTTTTTTTTAAAGACAAAAATTAAAATATAACCTTATTATTTAATAATATAAAAAAGGGGACAAAAATGGGAAAAATTAGAGTTATAGTCGATAGAAGAACTTGTATAGCTTGTGGTGTCGCACCTACAGTTTGTAGCGAAATATTTCAACTAGGTTTAGATAATGGTAAAAATAGAGTTATCGATAAATATTCAATGAAGTTGACAGATGAAATTTCTGAAGGTGAAATTCCCGAGGAGCTTTATGAATGCGCAAAGAGAGCCGAAGAATCCTGCCCAGTTGTAGCGATTCATGTTGAAAGAATTTAAAATTCAAAAACTTTTTAAAGCATGTAATTAAGAAACAAGAAGTTATTTAAATTTGCATCTAATAATACTGAGAGGGTGTCAAGTTTCATATAAGTTCCTATTAGTTGATGCATTCCTTCTTGGTTCTGCATATGGCTTAAAGGCTTTCGAGAGCAAGGTATTTGGAGAACATGTT
>NZ_JBMFSV010000034.1:0-5686 GCF_049967375.1 Fervidicoccus sp.
TATTAAAGGTGTAGGAGCATGGCAATAAGTAATCTGAAATTTTATGATAGGGAGATATTGCGGTTGTTGCTAAAGAACGGCGGTAGTATGACTGCCAATCAGATCGCAGAAGCTTTGCATATAAGCTGGAATACTGCGCAGAAGCATTTAAAGAAGTTGAATGAGTTAGGATTAGTGGAAAACTCTGCTGATGGAGAAAGATATATCTGGAAAGCATGGTGTGAAAAGAAGAATTTGGTGGAAGTATGATACAAAAGTATATAAAGTTGTACTTTGATAATATTATCACAAAAAGCGTATGGCAACGCTATACAAACAGCCAACTGCTTCTGGGTGAAGGTAGCAATGCAAGAACATGTTTGTTAGCTGAGGCTATGTGCAATAATTGGTGATAATATGCCTATTTTAAACTGGATTGGTAAAGAAGCTGTTGTAAATCACGATAAAGACGTGCCTTTTAGATTGTTAAAAAAGGTAAAATCACTTTCTTATGGTGAAAACTCACAAAACTTGATAATACATGGAGATAACCTTGAAGCTCTGAAAGCCCTCATGCCCTATTATCAAGGACAAGTAAAATGTATTTACATTGACCCGCCGTATAACACTGGTAATGAAGGCTGGGTTTATAATGATAAGGTAAACTCTCCGAAAATCAAAAAATGGTTAGGAAAAGTAGTCGGTAGTGAGTCTGAGGACTTATGCAGGCATGATAAATGGCTTTGCATGATGTATCCGAGATTGAAATTACTTAGAGATTTATTGAGTGATGATGGGGTTATTTTTGTTAGTATCGACGACAATGAACTAGTGTCCCTCAGATCGATAATGGACGATTTATTTAATGAACAGAATAGAGTAGATAGAGGTATTCTAATATGGAACAATGCAGGATCGACTAGGGGGTTTAGACGAATTGTAAAAAATCATGAATATATACTTGCATATGGAAAAAATCAAGAATTAGTTGAATCAGTATATGCTAAAAATTTTCCTACTATATCAGATACAATAGATGAAAGACTCCAGATAAAGAGAACAAATAGGAATCCATTAGCCAAAGTAACATTTCCAAAAGGTTTGAAAATTGAAGGAGTTAGTGATATTATTTTTAGAGACAGTGTTGGAAGAGGAACTAATCGGATAGATATTATTAACGGTACAATGGAATTTAAAAATGGAAAGTTGGTTAAAGACGTTCTGCTCGAGGCTTCATTTCCATATAAAAATCAAATGATTGAATTTTTTTCAAAACTTGGAACTAGTGAAAAAACATACGATTATAAAGGGCAAGAGTGGCTTGAGGTGTATTTTCGTAAAAATGGTGTACCATACTTTCGTAAAAAGAGAGGTACAGTGGTTTTAGGTTCAGTAATCAATAATTGCGCAAATAGCGGTAGCCCTGATTTAGAGAAATTGGGTATGAAAAATGTATTTAGTAATCCAAAACCAGTAGAGTTAATAAAAAGATTACTGGCATTTTTTACAGATAAAAATGCTTTAATTCTCGATTCATTTGCAGGATCAGGCACAACTGGACAAGCCGTCTTAGATTTAAACAAAGAAGACGGAGGTAATAGGAAATTTATTTTAATTGAGATAGGAGAAAAATTAAAAGAACCAATAAAACTAGACGATGGAACAATACTAGCTAATACCGAGCAGATAACTACTGAAAGAGTAAAAAGAGCCATAAATAAATATGATTATAAGACAGGTTTTGAATATTGCGAATTAGATAAGCCCTTATTCAATGAGGATGGGCAAATCGAGCAAGAATGTACTTTTGAACAGTTAGCAACATATATTTATTTTACTGAGACTAATACAAATATCGACAAAAAAGAAATATCTGGTAATTTTATCGGGGATTATGATGAAACTGAATATTATCTTATCTTCAAGGAAAAGGGCAAGAATATCTTAAGTAAAGGGTTTCTAGAGAAACTTAAGAAAGATAACAAAAAGAAAGTTATATATGCAGACAAATGCCTTATTGACGAAAGAACGTTAGAGAAGTATAAAATTCAATTCAAACAGATTCCCTATGAGGTAAAGGTGTATTAATGGAACTGAAAACTTATCAACAAAGAACACTTGATATACTAGCTGAATTCCTAAAAGACTTAGAAAAAATGAAGCCAGATTTAGCATTCATACATTTAACAAAGCAGCCATATAAGGACGAGTTCTTTGGAGAGGACATTCCTTTTATTTGTGTAAAAATACCGACTGGAGGAGGTAAAACTTTGGTGGGATGCCATTCTATTATCCAAATAATGGACTCCTTTCTGAAGGAGAAGATGGGTCATGGTATAGTAATGTGGTTCGTTCCATCTGAAGCTATCAAAAGTCAGACTCTCAGGAAATTTAAAGACAGGAAAGATATGCATAGAAGAGTGTTAGATGAGTATTTTGATAATAATGTAATGATATTCTCGAATGAAGAAGCCCTAAGAATAACAAGGGATGAAGTAGAAGATAATGTTTGTATAATTATTTCAAGCCTAGACGCCTTTAGGAAGGAAAAGACCTTACAAAATAAGTATAAGGTCTATCAAGAAAACGGAGCTTTGATAGGACATTTTGAAAATATCGAATTGTCAGATATATTGGAAAAGGATGACTCTGGAATAATAAAATCTTTGGCTAATGTTGTTAGGCTTAGCAACCCCCTGATTGTGATAGACGAGGGGCATAAGACAAAAACAAAGTTATCAATAGAATTTCTAAAAGACCTAAACCCTAGTTTTATAATAGAGTATACTGCTACCCCTAGACCAGAAAGCAACATTTTAGTAGAAGTACATTCTTCAGAGCTAAAAGAACAACAAATGATAAAATTACCTCTTGTCTTAGAGAGTCTTTCGCAATGGCAAAATGCAATATTGCAAGGTGTTCTAAGAAGGCATGAACTAGAGAAAATTGCCAAAAAGTTAAAAGGAGAAAAAATTCGACCTATTGCGCTATTACAAGCAGAGCAAGAGAAAGAGGATGAAAGGAAGATAACGGTTAGTAAAATTAGAGAATTCCTTCTAAAAGAATGTAAAATCTCGAAAGACGAGATTGCTATTAAAACATCCACACAAAACGATTTGGATGGTGTTGATCTATTCAGTAATAGTTGCAAAATAAGGTACATAATTACAGTAAACGCATTGGCAGAGGGATGGGATTGTTCTTTTGCATATATCCTAATTTCTGTTGCAAATATAGGTTCTAGAATTGCAGTCGAACAGATTATCGGTAGAATTATGCGTATGCCTTATGCAAAGCGAAAAGAAGAAGAGGATTTGAACAGAAGCTATGTGTTTGCCTCAGCAAGAAACTTCAATGAAGCCGCAAACGAGATAATAGCTGGCTTAGAAAGTCATGGATATAGCAAACATGATATGATTAACTCTGCGGATGGTAAAAAACAATATGAATTTGATGTAGATAGAAGAATTAACGAGAACTTTAGCCCGCCGATTATGGCTTATGAAAATGACGAACTTTCTTTTGAAGATTTGATAGGCGAAGATTTTGAATTGGCGAAACAGAATACAAAAATGGATTTCAAAATCCATTATGATAGCGATGGGAAAGCGATTATCGATATAAAAGAAGATGATAAGTGGATAAGAGGAGCGCAAAAAGTTCTAAAGTTGACATATGCAGATAAGAATTTTTCAAAGAAAGAGTTACTTCTATGGTTAGATAAACATCTTAGATTCACCATGCTTGAAAAAGAAGATAAAGTAAAATTCTTAGAAAAGGCAATTGATAATATCGACGGATATACCATTCAGGACTTATCAATAAATCGTTATTTGTTGCTTCAGAAACTAGACAATGTAATAACTGAGATATTGATGGAACATGCGAAGAAAAGTTTTGCTAAAGCAGTAAAAGATGGCAAGATCAAGGTTAAACAATTTGAACAATTTCCAGCTATCATAACATTAGCAGAAGAGATTCCAGAAGAGTTTAATAAAAACTACTACCAAAAGATTGACAAATTGAATAAAGAAGAAAAAAGATTTGTAGAAAGGCTTGATTTGGATACACTACCAAACATTAAATTCTGGATAAGAAACAGAGCAAAGAAAGACCCGTTCTACTTACAAGGATGGCATCCTGATAAATTTTATCCAGATTTTATTGCAGTTACTGAAAAGGGTAATGTTTTGGCATTAGAGTGGAAAGGAGAACACCTGATCAGTAATGAAGATACCACCTATAAGGCGGAATTAGCAGAAGAGTGGGGAAAATTAGGAAATGGTAAATTACACTTCTTTTTAGTCAGCAATGACAATGTTGATGAAGTACTAAACAAGATAAAAGCACTGTAATGTACAAACTCTCTCCTTCTGAACACAGCGATATGTCTGTGGCGAGGTTAAGACATTGTTAGAAAAAGGTAACATTCGAGGCTTCTATATATAACCCCCTCAACAGTATATCCGAGAGATACCGTCCATAGCATGTCATTTAGAAGAACGTATAAATCTTAAGCAGGATGCAATCAGTTTATTCATCGCTCCATCAATTTTTGTAGACTCTTCGAGATGGGCGCAATTTATAGACTATAAAGAAGGCTTAAAAATTTACACTTTTTCTAAAAAGGAATTCATAGAAAACTTGGAGAGTAAAGAAAAGCTTTACGTTACAGCACATCAATAAAGTAATACAACTTCTGCTAATCCAATTCTTAGCCCTAGCCTCATTAATTTTCCTTTTTGAGGTCAGGGATAAGCTTTTTCTGATTTTTAGTTTTTAGACACTTTATGGACAGAATAATGAGTTTTTGGACAGATTTGGAGTTTTTAAACAAAGCCACTGATGGAGTTTTGTAGTTTTATTCCTTAATCTGTAGTTTTATTAGTAATTAAACTACAAAGCCTGTTTTATCTAAAATTTTAAATAGTACATTATCTGCCATGCCTATTAACAGTGATGCCTATCCCTATTTTTCTTCAAAGACTGCTCATAGTAGCAAGTATGATTTTTGGGTTAGCATTTTATTTCAAAAAAATAGTAAACACTATAAAAAATACACGCAAAAAATTTGCACAAAAACAATTTTAGAGTGGAGGCACCTATGCCGAGGTCCCGAAGGAGCCGAGAACGGCGACGGAGCGATAAATACTGTGTTATTAGCAGGTGCGCCGATCATACACTTATCCAAAATCTATGATTATTCCTTACCTCAGACGCTGAGCCACCATCTCTTTTGTTCCTCTTCTTCTCTTCTCCTTTTCTCTACTTCCTTTTCCTTTATCCTCTTCTCAGCTTCATCGTGCCTTTTCTTTCATGCCAGTATTTTCTTCCTGTCCTCTAAATTGAAATACTCCAGCTTGGGCTGGGTTTTTGTCAGGCCTGTGACCCGGCAGGAATATTTCCTCGGCCATGACTCTTATGTAGTCCTCGTGGCTAAGCTCGTCAAGCATCCTGAGGTATTCTTCCCGATATTCGTCATACTCGGGGTAGCAGAGAAACTTTTGAGAGCCATACATTGGGAAACTCTCGCCTTTTACCTCATATTTATAAGCGAATTCTTCGCGACTGCATAAAATGTCTATGTACTGCCTTTCCTTTTTGTTGCTGAAATGCGCCTTGGCTATCTTCTCCTTGAGAAACTTGGTCTTTGGCTTGTATAGAATATCTTTGGCCGGCTTAATACTTTTATCGGTGCCAAGAATTC
>NZ_JBMFSV010000035.1:0-3128 GCF_049967375.1 Fervidicoccus sp.
AGACATAGAAATGAAAAAATAAGTAGTTTTTATAAAGATGGACGCTCAGGAAACTTCACATTGTATCGAGAAAATGAATGGGTAAAGGTTTTTGAGCGTTGAGACCTCTGAAACCCTAGATGAAGCTGAAGCCCCAACCCTTTAGAACAGTGTAGCTCACTGTCCTTCTTTTAGCTTGTAATAAACCTTTCCACCAACTTCGAATTGTTCTATGATTCCGTCTTTTTTTAGTCTATTTATTCGCCGATAAAATGCAGATCTCGGAATATTGAGTTGGTTCAGAAGATCGCCGGGAGTTATCGGTCCTTTCTCTCTAATGATTTCAACGATTTTTCTATCCCTATCATCTAAATACTTTATTTTTTCTTCTAAGCTTTTTCCTTTTTTTGGACCTCTAAAGTATAAATATCCGATAAGCAACCCTATGGCAATTAAAATAATCCCAATTATATATAAAGCATAATTGCTAATGCCTTGGTGTAATCCTGCAGTTGAAGGTGTTGTGCTCGTAAAGCCTGTTGTGTTTGTAATGTTAGCTGACTGCAGGTATGAATATGATAGTGTTATATTGCCAGGCATATATACAAAATATAATCTTCCATCCGAAGTGACATTAAAATCGATTGGTAAGGGATTCGTTGAGAGCAAAATTGCGCCATATGGGAGAACAACGGTAGTATTAATGTCACTACTAAAGCTCACATTCCAAATAGTTCCATTAGGATAAGCTAATTGTGAAATATATTCTAAAAGCACATTGCCAGTAAAATTATTCGGTACTAGAACTATTGTGTTATTCTCCAAGTAATAATCAACGTTTGATGTGTTAATGTTGAGGACATATAGGCAATTTCCAATGCAATTTACAACAGAAACGTCATTTACTGGTATTACTTGTTTAATAGATGCAATTCCATAGCTATCAATACTGATCACAGCATTTGTATAACTGGGTTCTTGTGCTATTGAAATAAAAGTAATTGAATAAATGAAAATTATAATAAACGCTAAGACAATTATTTTCTTTCTCATAATAACCACTTGTCTATGTCACTAAGTTGAAATTGGACACTTATTTACTATGAAAAATATTTATACTTATCTAAACTAATATTTTATATAAAAATTAGGCGAAAAATAAATTCTTTTTCTTCTTTCGATTTCAGATGACGGGTGCTATATATTGTCTGAAGAAAAAACGATTATCGAGTTTCAACCATTAGATGTTAGCTATGAACAAGAAGGAAACAACATATTCATTGTAATTTGGGCTAAAAACAGAGCTGGAGAAACAATTACTTTATTGGATTGGAGATTTAAGCCATATTTTTACGCAATTCTCGAAGAAGAATCTAATATCGAGAAAGTAAAAAACGAAGTTTTAACTTTAGTTAGAAGAAAGGAGCCTAAAGCCTCTGTTGAATTAGTAGAAAAAAAGCTTTACGGAAAACCAGTAAAGGCTTTAAAAATCATAATGATGATACCTGAACAAGTCAGGGAAGTTAGAGACAGAGTAAAAAATGTTCCTATGGTAAAAGATGTCCTAGAAGCGGATATAAGGTTTTCAATGAGGTACATGATTGATAAGGATATAAAACCGTTTAGATGGTATAAAGTACCTGTAAGAGAGGTCTCTAAGAAAAAATATAGAAGTGCTAAGATTTACGAAGTCCTTGAAGATCCGATAGAGTTAGAAGCAGAGGCTTCTTTTCCATCTCTAAAAACTATGGTATTTGATATAGAAGTGTACAGCACAACAGGTTCCCCTAGGCCAGAAAAGGATCCAATAATAATAATCGGTCTTATGGATGGAGGTTTAAAGCAGTTTTATTCAGAAAATAAAGATGATAAAGAAACAATAAAAAAGTTTATCGAAGAAGTACAGAAAATAGATCCAGACATAATTTCAGGTTATAACATTAATGTTTTCGACTGGAATTACTTGCTACAAAGGGCAAAGTACAATGGATTGAATCTTGATGTCACAAGAGAAATAGGGAAATCACCTGCAACGAGCACAGCCGGTCATATCAGTGTAGCAGGAAGACTGAATGTCGATATCTTTGATTTTGCACAGGAGATTTCTGAAGTTAAGAGAAAAACACTTGAAGATATTTCTGAATATATGGGAGTAATGAAGAAAGATGAAAGGGTTCTTCTGGAATGGTATGATATCCCGAAGCTCTGGGACACAGGAAAAGAAGGCAGAGAAAAAGTCCTCAGATACAATAGAGATGACGTTATTTCGACTTATAGGCTTATGGAAAAATTTTTGCCTTTTGGAATTCAGCTTTCTGGACTTACAGGAATTCCGCTTGATCAGCTTATGGCTACCAGTGTTGGTTATAGATTAGAATATTACCTCATAAGAAAAGCATATAGATTTAATGAAATAGTGCCTAACAGAGAAGAAAGAGAAAGGGAAAGTTACAAAGGAGCAATAGTTCTGAAACCAAAATCAGGTGTTCATGAAAATATTGCGGTTTTAGATTTTGCGAGCATGTATCCTAATATAATGATTAAATATAATGTTGGACCGGATACTTTAGTAAAAGAATGCAAAAATGATGAATGTTACGTGGCTCCTGATGTTGGGCACAAATTTAGAAAGGAACCACCAGGATTTTTCAAAAGCGTCTTGAGCGATCTTTTAGCCGCTAGACAAAAAATAAGGCAACAGCTAAAAAAATTGAAACCAGGCGATCCAGAATATAACGTACTTGATGAAAGACAGAAAGCTATTAAAGTTTTAGCGAATGCCAGCTATGGATATATGGGGTGGCAAGGCGCAAGATGGTATTGCAAAGAATGCGCGGAAGCAATTACGGCTTGGGGAAGACAGAATATAACCTTTGCAATCGAAAAGGCAAAAAAGTTAGGTCTTGATGTTATATATGGAGATACAGATAGCCTTTTTGTCCAGTTTGATGAGAAAAAGATCAACGAGCTTTTAAACATAATAAACAGCGAATTAGGGCTTGAAATTAAAATTGATAAAATCTATAAGAAGCTTTTCTTCACTGAAGCAAAAAAAAGATACGTAGGAATTACAATAGATAATATAATAGATATTGTTGGTTTTGAAGCTATAAGAGGGGATTGGTCTGAAATTTCCAAAGATATACAAA
>NZ_JBMFSV010000036.1:0-2947 GCF_049967375.1 Fervidicoccus sp.
CCATACTCCTCAGGCTCAATACCTCTCGGTCTCCTGAACGTATCTGGATACTTGAAGAAGTATACATAGGGGTATGCGTTATATTTGTACCTTGTTTCTGGTTTAAATGAGCCTGAGCTAGAAAGAACAAGATAGTGCGTTCCATGATAAGAATCCTCAAAGGAGCCTATATACTTTCTTCCTGTAAAGGCAAGAGCAACTTTTAAAGCCATGTCGTTTGCTGCTCCACCACTGAGCTCATATAAAACTTTTTTCTCATAGCTACCAGGCACTATATTCACTAGCATTTCTGCTAGCCTTATAGATGGTTCATGATACAAGTATTGATCGTAATCAATCATGTCATCAATGGCCTGCTTTATAGCTTTTACAACCTCATCATTGGTATGTCCTATATTAAATGATGCAGCGCTAGTCAAGAAATCTATGTATTCCCTTCCTTCGATATCCCAAATTCTGCATCCTTTTGATTTTTTAATTACTATTGGAAAATATTTGAAAGATATTCCTACTCCTATATACTTCCAATATTTTTCAATTAATTCTTCGTTTAGAATTCTTTTTTCCTGTTCCATATTCCCCACTACTTTTTTATTTAATTATTTTTTAATTAATATTTAAGTTTTAATACTTATCAAAATGTGTGTTTTATATTCCCATTATCGTTCACATAATTTTTATAAACTCAACTGTCCCATTCAAAATATTTATTGAAGGTATACCTAGAGAAAATGGTATTCTGATAAAAGCATACTATATAACCATTTTGATAAAGAAAAGATATGAAAATACATTGATAAATTTTTCAAAATAGTATAATACAGCACCTTTATTATAACTTAAAGAAAAGTTTTAATAATTATCATTAATATAGAAAAATTTGGTGTGAGTTTATGCAAAATTATGATACAAAATACTCAAGTAGAATTAATTTCTTCGAACCATCACCAATAAGAACCATTATGTCGAAAATCAGCGACCTATCAAGAAAGAGAGAGGTTATATCGTTTGCAGCAGGAGAGCCAGATCCTTCGGTTCTTCCAAGAAAGATCTTCGGAGAATTGATGAAGGAAGTATTTGAAAAAGTCGAGCTAGTTGGAAATTACACTCCTGCAGACGGTGCATTTGAGCTCAGAGAAGAAATCGCTAAGTTTATGAAAAAATATGATGATGTAAAGACGGATCCTAACAAAATAGTCGTTACTATAGGTGGAAGCCAAGCATTAGATTTGCTTGGGAGGATTTTTCTAGATGCAGGAGATATAGCTATTTCTGAAAGCCCTTCATATGTAAATACGCTCATTGACTGGAAGCAGTATGGAGCAAGAATTGTTGGAGTGCCTGTTGATGACAGTGGAATGATTACAGACGAGCTGGAAAAAACTGTGAAAAAGCTAAAGGGAGAGAGAAAAAGAGTAAAGTTGGTATATACAATTCCGACCGGTCAGAATCCAAGCGGAGTTACAATGATAGAAGAAAGGAGGAAGCATCTTCTTGAAATAGCATCACAATATGACCTTATATTAGTTGAGGATGCTGCATATAACCATCTTTTATACGAAGGACAGCCGCCAAAGACATTGAGAAGCATGGATAAAGAAGGCAGAGTAATTTATAGCGGTACATTCAGCAAGATATTGGGAACCGGTTTAAGGATTGGATGGCTAGAGGGTCCTAGCGAAGTTATGGACCTGATTAAAATGGTCAAGGGACCGACTGATATGTGTGCTTCCACGCCAATGCAATACTTGGTCATCGAATCATTAAGAAGGGGAATTTTTGAAGATGCGAAAAAGAAGGCACTAGAAAATTATAAAATGAAAAGAGATATAATGATAAAAAGCATAGAAGAGAAGCTCAAGGGATTGAAATTCACAAAGCCTATTGCTGGAATGTTCATTTTGGTATGGTTGAAGAAGGGTATGGATGGATATGCATTTGCTGAAGAGCTTTTGGAGAAGAAGGGAGTAGCGGTAGTGCCGGCGGCAGCTTTCTATACTGACGATAGCGGTAAAGAAGTAATAAGGCTGAATTTCTCTATGGTTCCACCGGAAAAGATTGAAAAAGGTATATCAAGCATAGCTGAACTTCTAGGCTTCTGAATTTTTAAATTTAATAGCAAATATTTTAATAACCTCTTTTTTCAATAACTCTTAAAGAAGGTGTTTATAATGCCGATCCGACCTGCTAGATGCTATACACACTTCAGCTCTCCACCATATACAAGAAAGGAGTATATACCAGGAGTACCTCAGCCAAAAATTACAAAATTCGAAATGGGAAATCCGAAGCTTGATGCGGACTACATTTTATCCCTAATAGTTTTAGAAGATGGACAAATTAGGCATAATGCTTTAGAAGCTATGAGAGTTGCAGCTCATAAGTATTTAACTGCCAATGTAGGCGAAGGAAACTACTACCTGAAGGTTACCAGATATCCACATCATGTGCTGAGAGAAAATAAGATGATGGCCTTCGCTGGAGCAGACAGACTTCAGGATGGAATGAGGCTTTCCTTCGGAAAACCTATTGGGACAGCAGTTAGAGTATACAAAGGTTATGACGTCTTGGTGGTAAAGGTTAAGAAGGAACATCTAGAGCATGCAAAAAAAGCTTTGAAAGTTTGCTCTTCTAAGATTCCTTTTCCAACAATGATAAAAATCGAACCCGCAAAGAATAATTGATCCTTTTCTTTATATAGTAAATTTAAAATCAAATTATTACTTGCTTATTATTTTTTAGATTACAACTAAAGCCTCGCCATTCATGGTTGGTATGAAGATTTAATTAGCTCCTATGCTTTTTATTCTTTGATGACAAGCATCGAGAAAGTCTTATCAAGAATGAGGGGTTGCTCCCGATCACTAGATGAGGGTTTTCAACAGTTTTGTGTATAAATGTTTATTGAGGTTTTTGTGGGTCTTTTTCTGTTGACCTAGGCCTCTGG
>NZ_JBMFSV010000037.1:0-2597 GCF_049967375.1 Fervidicoccus sp.
CAAAGCTGATCACTAGGCTTTAATAAAAATTAAAAGCTTAAAAATGTTCAAATTTCATCCTAACATTAAAAGGCAAGATTTTCAGCTGTAATATTTTTAATAAAAAATTCTCAAGCTCTTTTAGTAAAACCTTCTCTATCTACAACTCTTCTCTCATGTATTCCATATCCAATTACTCTATCTCCGCAAATGGCCTCTACCCAGAAAATAAGCCTTTTCCCGTCACTTTCAAGCAATTTAGCAACAACTTTTAGCGTTTCTCCAACCTTTGCAGGTGCTATGTGATAAACGTCGACTCTAACACCTACAGTAGTTTCATTATCTTTTAGATGCGGTTGAACACACTGTAATGCAGTCTCTTCCATAAAGTTGATCATACTTGGAGTCGCTAGAACTGATACTTCTCCAGAGCCTACATGAGACGCAGAGTGTTCTTCTTTTATTTCAAAAAACCTTGTCAATTCTATTCCTTTTTCTATGGGCATTTTAGTGCACCAGGAAATATTTATCAGTTAACTATAATTATTTCTTCATCCTTAAATTGTTTTACTGGTGATTGAAAACGATCGAAGAAATTTTAGACAAAATCCCCATCAATAAGCTTTTATCTTATACTGTAGAGCTTTCTCAATACAATAGAGTCCAAGGCGGAAGAGGAATTATAGATGCATCAAAGAGGGTTAAGGAAATACTTGAAGATTTTGGTCTAAATCCAAATTTGCATCTTTTTCAACATGATGATAGTCTCATGCCATTTGATGCAAATCTTGTGGGTTGGGAGCTAGAAGAAGGAGGATTATGGATCAAAAAACCGATTAGAGCTTTATTATCGCATACAAATAAAGCAATAACTTCTGTAATAGTGCACTCTCCACCAGGTGAAATTGCCGGAGAACTGGTATATCTTCCCTCGGGAAAATGCGATAAAAACTGTGAAAATAAGATAGTTCTAACAGATGATTGGAGCGCTACGAATTATTTTTCTTTTGTAGACAATGGAGCAATAGGAGTAATAGCGTTTAGAAGAGAAGGATCGGAAACAGCATATCCTTATTTCTCAATTTTCCCCTCATTTGAAGAAATTTCTAAAGCAAAGGCACCCGCCTTTACCGTTACAAGAGAAGATGCTATGCATTTGATATATATGATAAATAAGGGGGAAAAAGTTGAAGTTGAAGGTTATGTGAAGTCTAGATATAACAACGTCGCAAGCATTCCAGTTATTGAACACTCTTGGGGAAATGGGGAAAACGAATATCATATAATTTCTCATTTGTGCCATCCGGGCTATACAGTAAATGATAACATTAGTGGAAGCATTGGAAATATTGCAGCGTCTATAGCTATGAAATATTTAGACAGGTCAGATTTAAAGGATAATATAAGGATAAATTTTGTTTGGGTTCCTGAATACAGCGGAAGTGTAAGTTATTTAAGAAAGGCTCTTAGTGAAGGAAGAAAAATCATCGGCACTGTTAATCTTGATATGATAGGAGAAGTGCAGGATATAACAGGGTCATCTCTCAATTTTGTCAGGTCTCCAATATCTCTTATCTCTCCTTTAGAAGCTAGTACATTTAAATACATGTTAGATGCATTACCAAAAAGCTACGGGTTTAGCTCTATAACGACATTTCCAACAAAAAAAGTGTGGCTCATAAATTATGAAGTGGGAAGCGATCATGATGTATATGTTTCCTATGGCATACCGTCTGTTATGCTCAACATGTGGCCAGATAAATACTATCATTCAAGTGAGGACACTATAGACAAGTTCGATATAAAGCAAGTTGCATCTCTTGGTATAGCTTCACTTCTTTCCATTCTAAACGTTTTTAATGCGCCTTTGAAGGAATATATGAATATGGTTTATGGTTACGATCTAATGGCAATTGGCGACAAGGAACTAAAGAAATACAGAGAAACGCTTTACTGCGAAGCCGCTCAAAGACTGAGTGTTTCTCCTTTTTACTGCGAAGGTGTCAAGCATCAGGCAAATGATAAAAGCTTTTCAATTGAATTAAAAGTCAATGGTTTTCCTTCAATTAGATTGTTACGGAAGGTTCTAAGCAAAGAAGAACTTGATGAAATAATGAAGATGTTTGAAACTAAACGGTACATGAGGACAGCAAACTCTCTAGTTTCGGTAATATTATCTCAAAGAAAAAAGACAAGTTTTAGTGAGTTAAAATACATCTTGTCTGGTGAGCTGGGAATAAAAATTGAGGACATAGATCTAAATACCTTGCTAAAAGCGCATGAAAAAGTAGGAACCATTTATATTAAAAAATAAAATTATTTATTTTTCAATAATACTTCTCAAGCCATATGAAGCAAATACTAGCAATTCTAATATTTTGTAAGCATCATTAATGCTCTCAGCTGAATATTCAATTGCAGTTCCACTTATTCGTTTTACGATAGGTAAATATTCTGCTAAATCTGCATAACCAGTATTTAGAAAATCTATTTTAACTTTCACAGGTTTATCCACAGCTATCATTCTAACTTCATTAGCATTCATCCTCCTCACAGCTTCCTTAACTCCTTGAGCTAGATCCTCATTGAGCTTTTCAATAGATGGGCTTATAGATGAG
>NZ_JBMFSV010000038.1:0-1647 GCF_049967375.1 Fervidicoccus sp.
GCCAGAAATAGGACCCCGCCAAAAAATAAATTTTGAGCTTAAGTTAACGGCGCCCAAAAGAGAGCAATAAAATTTTAATAATTGAACTTTTTATAATTCTAGAGAAAGACTCTAGATAAAAATAGAAAATGCTAAGCAACCCCTATTTTTTCTAAATACATCTTATATTGATAAAGAGCCCCCATGGCCTTAGCCGCACTTTTTATCGATTTTTGTCCTGTAAATACAGGTATTTTCATTTCCTCTAAAATATTAAACCATTCTTCTGTCTTTTTATCACCTTCTGTAGCTGCAATTAGCGGTTTTTTCTTTACTAATTCCAAGAATTCAGGAAATACTTTTTTAGCATCAAAATATGAAGGGGGCAATGCCAACATGATTGCTAAAACCATATCTACGTTTGGATCTCTAAGCAAAGCACCTATAGAAACCCTATGTACCTTTTCGGCTCCTGCCCCTAATGCTATCCATACGTCAAGCGGGTTTTTTGCGGGCTGATATGGCGGCATGATTTCCTTTTCTACCCATTTCTTAGTTTCTTCTTCCAGGTTGGCGAGCCTAAGACCCATTTTTGAAATCATATCTATAGCTAAGGCAGAAGAAGCACCACTTAACGTCATAATACCCACCCTATTACCTTTTGGAAGTGGACAGTAGTCAAACACCTTAACTAAATCTAAAAGATCTCCAAAATCCTCTACCCTTATAACTCCAGTTTGTCTTAGTGCAGCGTCAACTATTGCATCGTCTCCAGCTAAAGAACCCGTATGAGACAGTATGGCTCTAGCTCCTTCTTTGGTTCTCCCAGACTTTATCATAATGACAGGTTTATGTTTTGTAGTTTCTTTCATAACTTCTACAAATTTTCTCCCATCCTTTATCTCTTCACTGTAGACTCCGATCACTTTGATATTAGGATCGTCCTTTAGATATCCATTTATTATCTCTACTTCATCAAGATCAGATTTGTTACCTAGACTTATGCTCACTCCTATGCCGAATTTCTGAGTATCAATTATCCATTTTGCATATGAACCTGCTAAAACCCCTGACTGAGCAAGAAAGGCTATGTTGTCCTTCCTAAAGGTATCAAAGGTTACGGCCGTAGCTATTAAATTATTGTAAGAATTAATTATACCTAGGCAGTTCGGCCCTATTATCCTCATTCCTCCACTTCTTGCAACTCTTACTATTTCCTCCTCAAGCTTTTTTCCTTCTTCAGAAGCCTCCTTAAAACCAGCCGAAATTATAACTGCATATTTTACTTTATTCACACAATCCTTAACTGCTTGAAGAACTAAAGGTGCTGGAATTACTATAAAAGCAAGGTCTATTGAATTCGGAACCTCTTTTATGTTTTTATAACATTTATGACCTAAAATTTCCTTTTCATTAGGATTTATTAGATATATCTTACCAGAGTATGAAAATTTTATCAGGTTCTTTAGGATTGCGTTTCCCGCCTTTCCTTCGACTGAAGATGCTCCTATAATTGCGATACTAGACGGCTCCATTAATGCCTTAAAACTCATTTGTAAATTATTTTATAGACCAGCCTATAAAATTTTCGTTGTGTTTCCTTTGTTGCATAATATTGACTTTATGCATGATAGTTTTGGCTTCATGCTTATTTAAGCAGGTTGCATA
>NZ_JBMFSV010000039.1:0-275 GCF_049967375.1 Fervidicoccus sp.
GGAAGAACAGGTCCTAAATTCAAAGTCATAAGAACGAATCCAAAAGGGATATTGATTGTGGATGAACTCACAAAAGTGGAGCTCAAGGAAGAGTCAGTCGAAGAGGTTTCTGAACAATTAACAGGCGTTACATATGAAGATATTGGCGGGCTGACTGAAGAGATCAGAAAAGTAAGGGAGATGATCGAGCTTCCACTAAAGCATCCAGAGTTATTCGAGAGACTGGGTATTACCCCACCAAAAGGTGTATTATTGCATGGACCGCCGGGAACGGG
>NZ_JBMFSV010000039.1:285-719 GCF_049967375.1 Fervidicoccus sp.
AAGCTGTGGCAAATGAGTCAAATGCATCATTTTTCTTAATAAACGGCCCGGAGATCATGAGCAAGTACTATGGGCAAAGTGAAGAAACTCTGAGAAATATATTTAATGATGCGCAGAAAAACGCACCTTCAATTATATTCATAGATGAAATAGATTCAATAGCGCCAAAGCGTGCAGAAGTTCAGGGAGAGGTAGAAAGGAGAGTTGTAGCTCAGCTTTTGACGCTTATGGATGGATTAAAAGAGAGAGAGCATGTAATTGTTATTGGCGCCACAAATCTGGTTGATAACGTTGACCCAGCATTAAGGAGACCTGGCAGGTTTGATAGAGAGATAGAAATTGGGATACCAACGAAAGAAGGGAGAAAGGAGATTTTGCAGATTCATACCAGGCTTATGCCTTTAAATTTAAAAGATGAAGCTGAAAAGGATAAG
>NZ_JBMFSV010000040.1:0-625 GCF_049967375.1 Fervidicoccus sp.
CTGTTTGTATACTCCAGCTTGAACCTTTGAGGAAGGTTGTAATCAAGCTGAATAGTAGCAAGCTGCCAGCTCCTTCCCATAGAATCCTTGACATCGCAATCGATCTTCGGACCGTAAAACGCGCCCTCTTTCTCCTTTATTTGATATTGCAAATGGTTTTCTTCTATTGCCTTCTTTAGTTTTGCAGTGGCTTTTTCCCACAGCTCCTCTGTACCTAGATGATCGTCTGGCATCGTAGAAAGATTTGGCACGAAGGTCATGCCGAAGGTATCATATACCTCCTTTATCATCTTAAGAAGTAGGGAAACCTCCTCTTGTATTTGATCTTCTCTTGCAAATATGTGTCCATCGTCTTGTGTAAGTTCCTTGACTCGAAATAGACCTGTTACCGCACCGCTTAACTCCTTTCTGTAGACCTTGTCAAATATCGCCGTCCTGAAGGGCAGTTCCTTGTAGCTCCATTTCCTGCTCTTGTATATAAGCATAGTAGAAGGGCAGTTCATTGGCTTCATTCCTATGCTTCCGAAATCAGAATCAAAGATGAACATGCTGTCACGATAGTGTTGTATATGGCCGCTAACATGCCACAGCGCCACATCTGCTAGTACAGGGGTACTTATCTCTT
>NZ_JBMFSV010000041.1:0-573 GCF_049967375.1 Fervidicoccus sp.
GTGCCACTTTCTTGGCTCGCTCATGGCAAAACCAGCCTCCTTGAGCACTTCGTTGATTCTGTCATTGTCAATGTGTAATCCTTCCTCACGCAGTATTCTGCCGATGTAGCTTGCGTTAATTCTGTATTTTCTGTATAGATCAATGATTTCATTCTTAATTTCCTCAGGAACAGGCTTTTCATGCCTTCCAGCTTTTTTCTGAACGTGTATAACGCCTGTCCTTTTGTACTCTCTGTATAACTGCTGAACTCTGCTGATCGATATGCCCTGTACATCGGCTATCTGCTTATTGGTTAGCCTGCCATTAACTTTTGCTTTTATTATCCATTCTATCTGTTCTTTGCTAAGTTTGCTCATCCTGTATCTCTTAACTATGCTTATCCAAAAATCGCTCAAATAATGTTTATTTTTTAAGTATCTAAGGGCATGTAATAATTTCGGGATAAGAGAGTATCAGAATGAATGCTAAAAAAATATAAGAAAGGGTTGAGAATTAATGAGCATGAATTTCGATTATGACTCTGCGACAAAGGTCATAGATAATGCGATAATCAAGCTAAAGCTGTATGAGCC
>NZ_JBMFSV010000042.1:0-551 GCF_049967375.1 Fervidicoccus sp.
ATATGATTACGAAGATCTTGTAGGTTTTTATTTACAATCTAAAGGTTATTTTCTGATGCCTTCTACACGTTTTCAGAGCACTAAAGATTATGAATTTGTAGCTATTGGAAAGAATGAAAAAGGAGAAAGAGAAATCGCAGTAGTGCAATGTAAATACTACGGTAAAAATTACAAAGGGAAGAAAATAGACGCACTTGATAAAAAATATACTAAGCTTGCTGAAACATATAAGGTATATTTGGCGTGCAATAATGGTGTTAGTAATATTGATAATGTAAAATATCCAAATATAAAAGATATAAAAAATGAGGAACTAGAAAATTTTTGCAGAGAAAAAGAATTTATAATTCCAGATAGGATTAAATTTTCAGTTGCTTATAGTTTGGGGTATAATCAAATTCAAAATTCACATTAATCTTACTTTTTCATTGATAAAACTATGTTAGAAAAAAGTAACATTTGAGGCTTCTATATATAACCCCCATAGCATACAACGGGAGTCTGCTAATCGACTGTAACGTGTAGGTTGTGGAACAGATATGCAACGCTAT
>NZ_JBMFSV010000043.1:0-530 GCF_049967375.1 Fervidicoccus sp.
GTCATAATGGGAGCCTTCCTCTACATGTTCATGAAATCTCCAAGCAGCAGCTCAGAAGTTCAGGGAGGAGGGATCATATTTATAGGCCCGATCCCTATCATATTCGGGAGCAGCAAGAATATAACGAGATCCCTCCTCATCGTGGCGATGGTCATAAGCTTAGTTCTAATAGTGGTCTACATCCTCTCATTTTTGAGAGGATCCGGTTATCTCTGACCTCCTTCCTGCCTTAAAAGGCGAGGCTTTCAGCTGTAATTCCGTCATAGGTGAACCTGGTATTACTCTTATAAGGCAACTTTTTGAAATTCTCAAATAACTTTTTATTAAAAGGCGATCTCATTTTAAATTGCTCAGCCCAATTTTAGGTGTGGTTTTTGATCGAGCAGGAAGAAAAGACCGTCGTTGGAAGCGTATACGATAGAGTTAAGATGTTGCTTTTGAACTACGGCTCGAAGGCAGAGGAGGTCATGCTTGCTGCATTGAAGAGGGCGGAGGAGCTCGATGCGAATGGCAACGGATTCAGGTTCGGG
>NZ_JBMFSV010000044.1:0-526 GCF_049967375.1 Fervidicoccus sp.
TTAATAAATTTAATGTTAATATTTTTCTTAATAACCAAAATTATAAGAATATTATATAAATATTTAGATAATAGATAGAAAACTTTATAATACCCTTCAAAATTAATACACTTATATTAATAAGGTGTTAATTCAAAATGAAAAATAAAAAGAACAAATTGACATACAAAAAATCAAATAAAAGAAATTCTCCATTTTTAGAGAACACTTCGAAATCAAATTCCATTAATAGAATTGTCTTGAATAATAAAAATCATTTAGATAATTCAAAAAATACAGAGAAAGAAAATTTAATAGAAAAATTTATGGAATTATATGAAATTATTTTTGATGAAAATCCCATTAAAAATTCAAAAAAATTAAAAGGAAAATAGATGAAAAAATTTAAATTTTTTATTTTAAGCTATTATAGAAAAATATTTAATAGAGTAAAAAATACTTAAATCTATAATGGATACAAAAATAAACGTTGATGGAAAAACAGCTACATTTGAATTATTAGGTAATCCTAGATGGCCACTAATGT
>NZ_JBMFSV010000045.1:0-517 GCF_049967375.1 Fervidicoccus sp.
GTTGTGACACTTTTATGAGACTAATCGAATTTTTACTTTTATTTTTGGAAAAATTTTAGTGAGGGTAAAAAGGCCTTACACACTTCTTTTTACCTGGGCCTAAGCTTTTCACTTTACTCTTTTTCCTTCCAAACCTTTAGTAGTAAATAATAATGTCTCTTTCTAAAGAAGAATTTTTCCCAGCAAACTGGGAAGATTAACGGTATTATGTTTAATTTTAACTCCTTTTTTGCATAGTATTGACTTTATGCATGATATTTTTGGCTTCACGCTTATTTAAGAGGTTGCATAATGATACATTACGACAAACTGGTCCGAATACAACAAGAGGCTCCTCAAGCTGTTGACGTGTTCGTGAGCAAAGACCTTCTGGTCGACCAGGATAAGCAGCTCGAGCGCATGGACAAAGCCTGGCAGGCCGTACGTTTATTCTGACGCTCTGATGCTGATAATACTCGCTGTCAAAGAATACTTTGGCCTTCCATACAGGCAGACTGAAGGTTTTACCAGGCTGCTC